>JBGQKF010000097.1:0-11068 GCA_041499435.1 Gammaproteobacteria bacterium | reverse complement strand
GGCTTTCCGCTACACCCAGGCGGTCAACCGCAAGCTCGGACGGGCAGGCCACCTGTTCCAGGGCCGCTACAAGGCCTTGTTGGTCGATCACGACGCCTACCTGCTGGAGCTCGTTCGCTACATCCACCTTAACCCGGTGCGGGCGCGTATGGTGAGGGACCCGGCTCGGTACCTTTGGAGCGGGCATCGCACCTACCTTGGGAGTGTAGCGCTACCCTGGCTCACCACCGAGTCGGTGCTCGGGCAACTGGGCGGCAGCCTGGGTGTTGCGCGGCGACGCTATGCGCGTTTCGTGTCCGAGGGCATCGGACAAGGACATCGCCCCGAGTTCTACGGCGGCCAGGAAGACTCGCGCGTCATCGGCGGCGAGCGGTTTATCGAGCAACTCAACCGCCAGGCGGTATTGGTTGAGCCCAAAAGGCGCACGAACCTCGATGCGATCGTGGCCCATGTATGCTCCGGGTACAGGCTTGATGAAGCAGCACTGCGCGCTCCCGGTCGGCAGCGGGTCGTCGCGCAGGCGCGCGCGCTGGTGGGATGGCTGGTGCTGCGGACCAAGGTGAGCACCCTCACTGAGGTTGCCCAGCGCTTCGAGCGAGAACCCTCCGGGCTGAGCAGGCAGGTGGCGCGGTTGGAGAGCGAGGCGCGGGCCGATACGAGCAGGACACGGTCGTTGCAGCGGCATCTTAATACCATTAGTCAGGCCTGACCCCGGTCCAATCTGTGACCCCGGTCCAATCTGCCGACCCCGGTCCAATCTGCAAGCCTGATCCGGTTGCGCTATGCTGGTTTCGATTTGAACGAAGACTGAACGTCGCTGCATTGATGTCGAAATGTGAGGTGCCCAATGATCGAAAGGCGACCCTTCGGACGGACCGGCCACGCCAGCACGGTGACGCTGTTCGGCGCTGCCGCACTCGCTCGCGCCAGCCAGGACGATGCTGACCGCGCGCTCGAAGTGCTGCTGCGCTACGGCGTGAACCACATCGATACGGCGGCTCGGTACGGTGACTCGGAGCTGCGAATCGGACCGTGGATGGCCCGTCATCGCAACGACTTCTTTCTCGCAACCAAGACCGGATCGAGAAGCGCAGCGGAGGCGCGCGAGGACATCCATCGCTCGCTCGAGCGGCTGCGCGTCGACCACGTCGATCTGATCCAGCTGCACTCGCTCGGGCATCCGGACGATTGGGATCAGGCGATGGGTCCGGGCGGGGCGCTGGAGGCAGCCATCCAGGCGCGGCAAGAGGGACTGGTCCGCTTCATCGGAGTAACCGGTCACGGCTGGAGCATCCCCGCCATGCACCGGCGCAGCCTCTCGCGCTTCGACTTCGACTGCGTGCTCCTCCCGTACAACTTCCTGATGGCGCAAGACCAGCGCTACCGGGAAGACTTCCAGGAAGTGCTCACGATCTGCGGGGAGCGCAACGTGGCTGTCCAGATCATCAAGTCGATCGCACGTGGTCCGTGGGCGGCGACTGAGCGCACCCACACCACCTGGTATCAACCGCTCGAAGCGCAGGCGGACATCGACCGGGCCATCCACTGGATCATGGGCCTGCTCCCGAATGTGGTCATCAACACTGCGGGTGACCTCACGCTTCTGCCTAAGATTCTCGACGCGGCCAGCCGCTTCGACCGGCGCCCATCCGACACGGAGATGTCGGAGATGCTCGGCGCCGCGCGCATGACATCGCTTTTCGGCCTTCCCACCTGATCAAGCGGCGAGCCCCCTCCCCAACCCTGCCCCGCCGCGCAGGGGAGGGAGCGAAGGTCACCCTATTTCCGCCATACCACTGCAACCCCGGATTGCGATCGTTCCGAGATGCAATCCGTCCCGCCGACTTCATAGTCGCGGCAGATCGTCGGCCTTTGCTCGTATATCCTGCACAGCATCGTTTCCCGGTCGAGCGCCGCGCACCAGCCATCTGCCAAACGCTGCATGACCCGTCCGCCCCAGCGGTCGGTCTCAACCAACCTCGGCGGAACATCATCCTCGCTCATCAACATCACCTCCAGCCTGCAACAGCACGCCCTGCACGACGCGCATGTGACGATCGCGCCGTCTTCGACTTCAGTCTCTGTCGGGTACGTTTCCATGAGCAATCTTCGAAAAGAAGCTATTAGCCTAGCACGACTCTTCTAAAGCGATCGTCAGGAGGCTGAACTGTGGCAGAATCGCTGCTTCCCGCCTCGCACTCACCCGATCACCTTCCTCTTAAATGCCAAACATCATTTCAGAAGCCGCACAGACCAAGATCGTTCAACTGATTGCCAAGGAGCTCGCCGTCGGCTCGCATCAGGTCGCCGCCGCCATCGGGCTGCTCGACGAAGGCGCTACCGTGCCTTTCATCGCCCGCTATCGCAAGGAGGCGACCGGTAACCTCGACGACACCCATCTGCGCAATCTGGACGATCGGCTGCTGTATCTGCGCGAGCTCGAAGAACGCCGTGCGGCCATCCTCGTTTCCATCGATCAACAGGGCAAGCTCACCGACGCGCTGCGTGTTGGCATCGAATCGAGCGCCACCAAGCAGGCGTTGGAAGATCTGTATCTACCGTACAAGCCCAAGCGTCGCACTCGTGCCCAGATCGCACGCGAAGCGGGGCTCGAGCCGCTGGCCGACGCGCTGCTTGCAAATCCAATGCTCGATCCGGAGCAGGAGGCTGAGCGCTACATCAAGGTTCAACCTGCAGCCGAAGGTGTCGACGCGATCGACGTTCCCAACGCGAAGGCCGCGCTGGAGGGTGCGCGCGAGATTCTCGCCGAGCGCTTTGCTGAAACCGCGGATTTGCTTGCCAAGCTGCGCGCGCGCCTGCAGGAGCACGGGATTCTCTCCGCCAAAGTGGTAGCTGGCAAGGAGAGCGCCGCAGAAGAGAAGTTCCGCGACTACTATGCCTATGCGGAGGCATTGCGCAGCATCCCTTCGCACCGCGCACTGGCACTGTTCCGCGGCCGCTCGCTCGGTGTGCTCTCGCTGGAGCTGAGCCTGGGCGCAGAGCTGGAAGCGGCCACCCCGCATCCTTGCGCCATGATGATCGCAGCGCATTTCGGCATCGAAGACCGCAATCGACCCGCCGACCAATGGCTCGCGGACGTATGCCGCTGGACGTGGCGCGTGAAAGCGCAACCCCATCTCAGCACCGAGTTACTGACGCAGTTGCGGGAAGCGGCGGAAGCCGAAGCAATCAAGATCTTCGGTCGCAATCTCCACCAGTTGTTGCTCGCGGCGCCGGCAGGCCCGAAAGCGGTGTTGGGCCTCGATCCGGGCATCCGCACTGGATGCAAAGTCGGCGTAGTGGATGCCACCGGCAAGCTGCTCGAGACGGGGACCATTTATCCGCATCAGCCGCGCAACGACTGGCAAGGCTCGCTCACGACGCTCACCAATCTGGTCACGCAGCACGGCGTGGAATTGATCTCCATCGGCAACGGCACTGGTAGCCGCGAGACCGACAAGCTCGCCGTCGAAGTGATCAAACAGGTCGCTGTGATGAACCCCGACCAGAAGGTTACCAAGGTCGTAGTGAGCGAAGCCGGAGCATCGGTCTACTCCGCCTCCGCGCTCGCAGCCGCCGAGTTCCCGGAATTGGACGTCAGTCTGCGCGGCGCGGTTTCGATCGCGCGCCGTTTGCAAGACCCGCTCGCGGAACTGGTCAAAATCGATCCGCGCTCGATCGGCGTCGGCCAGTATCAGCACGACGTCAATCAGCGCGCATTGGCGCGCTCGCTCGATGCCACCGTGGAAGACTGTGTCAACGCGGTAGGCGTGGACCTGAACACAGCTTCGGCCGCGCTGCTCACCCGCGTATCCGGTTTGAACAGCGTGCTGGCGAAGAACATCGTCGAGTATCGCGACGCCAACGGCCCGTTTCCGAATCGCGCTACGATGCGGAAGGTTCCGCGTCTAGGGGACAAGACCTTCGAGCAGGCCGCGGGATTTCTGCGCATCAATACCGGCGACAATCCGCTCGATCGCTCGGCGGTGCACCCTGAAGCCTATCCCGTAGTCGAGCGCATCCTGAAGCGCATCGGCAAGAGCATCACCGAAGTGATGGGACAGCCGGCTGCGTTGAGTGGACTGGCGCCAACTGAATTCACCGACGACAAGTTCGGTGTTCCGACGGTGCGCGATATCCTTGCGGAACTGGAAAAACCCGGACGTGACCCACGCCCCGAATTCAAGACCGCGCTGTTCCGCGAGGGCATCGAGTCGCTATCCGATCTGCGGCCTGACATGATTCTGGAAGGGGTCGTCACCAACGTCGCTGCGTTCGGTGCTTTCGTCGACATCGGCGTGCATCAGGACGGACTCGTGCACGTCTCTGCGCTGGCGAACCGATTCGTGAAGGATCCACACGATGTCGTCAAGCCCGGGCAGATCGTTCAAGTCAAGGTGATCGAGGTCGACCTCAAGCGCCAGCGCATCGCGCTGACCATGAGACTCAACGAAGCGCCCGCCGCATCGCCGAAGTCGACCACCCCAGCCTCGGGCACTGCGCATGTCAGACGAGAGCCGCGCCCGCAGGAAAACAAGCCGCGGCGGCCGCAGGCCAAGCCTGAAGTCAAGCGCGAGCCGCAAGTCCCGAGCGCGATGGCGCTCGCGTTTGCGAAGCTGAAGAAATGACGTCGACTTGAGATCTGCCCCCTCTCCCACCCCTCGTGGGAGAGGGTTGGGGAGAGGGGGGTCATGCGCTACTGAAGACTGCTCTCGAAGTTGCGCGGTGCTTCGGGTGCGGTCTCGACATTGAAGTAGATCCGCCCGATCTCGCGTTCGTCGTTGGTCTCCACTTGTACTTTCCAATCGCCTGGCTGATAGTTGGACTTCACGCCGTAGCCGCGGAAGCCTTGTGCGCGGCCACCCACGATTGCGATGGGAATGGAGTCGTGCAGCAGCCAGCCGCTCCCCTTGGGCTTCCAATACCAGCGCATCGTCACTTCGTCGGAAAAGCGGGCCGGCGAGAAGATACGGAAGAACACATAGATCTTGTAGCCGGGTTGGGCTTTGAAGTGCTGGTCGCCGTGTTGCCAGAAACGCCATGCCGGCCGCTCGTAACTCAGCCGGTAGCCGGCCGCGGTCTTCTCGACGCCATGATAGACGCCGATGAATGGAATCGACAGCGGCACCGGTGGAATCAGCCTGAACAGATAGAGCGTGAGAAAGCCGGTCAGCACCAGACCGAAGGGCACAGAAATCTGTCTTCTCGCCTGCTCTATGCGATTCGGCGCATGAATCCGAACCCGCCGGTCGATAATAGCCAGCGGAACGCCGCCAGCGAACATCGACAGCAGGAAGACAAAGACGCCGATCGAACCGACAAAAACCGGAACCACAACGGCGGCGAAGGACAGCACGCAAAGGCTGAACAGCGCGAACTTGAACGATAGTCCCAGCGCCTTGAAGCGCTTGGACTCATTGAGCAGCAGAACGAACACCAGGAACGTGAGGAAGCCAAACGACACGAGCAGCGACGAGCTCTTGAAGAAAAACAGCGTGTACAGACTGAGCAGAGATCCCAGCAGGAAATGCACGACCGCGGTTCGATACTGGTAATACCAGCGCTTGACCGCGGACATCCCCTCGAGCCGGCGCGGCGGCTTGCCCTCCTCGAAGAACATCTGCAGGAGGACCGTCGCGATCGCGGCGAGATAGATGGTCTGCTGACCGATGCTGAGCCAGGAGTCGACGCGACCCAGCGTGACGATGTCGAACAGAAATCCGCCGACGAAGGATGCAATGTCGACCTGGCGCTCGTTGCGCTCATAGTAGAGTTTGAGCCGCTGAATTGTGCTGGGTGCAGGGAGCGCTTCGGGTGGCGTCATTTTCGGGATGCGGAAGATCGACTGGACATCGACCCGCGAAGCTCAGCGCGCGCCGCAGGTCCGCATCTGAACGCTCGATGCGCCCTCTCCTCCTTTCTCGAAGCGAGGCTCATCTATCGTCCCGCGACTCCTCGTCGAGTCGGTAAATACGCATCGCGGTGCCTGCGAACAGAGCGTGTTTCTCGGTGGACGAAGCGCCCGCGGCAATCCGCTTGAACGCGTTCCACAACACCTGATAACTGCAGCTGCCTTTGTCGACTGGAAAATTGCTCTCGAACATCGCCCGCGTGGCGCCAAAGGCCTCGATGCACGTCTCGATGTAGGGTCGCCAGGCATCAGCGAGCTGCTGAGAGGACGGCGGCAGTGCGCCTTCGTGCACATCGAAGCCGAACAAGCGCATGCCGAGCCCGCCGAGCTTGATGTGGACGTTGGCACACCGCGCGAGCTCTTCGATGGACTTGCGCCACTCCGTGAACACCTGCTGACGGCGCCCGACATAGGGGCCGATCCCGATCGGCCCGCCGACGTGATTGAGGATGATGGTCGCCTCGGGGATCTCGCGTGCGAGCTCGACCAGCTCGGAGAGCTGGGTGTGATACATCCAGGCATCGAACGTGAGTCCGAGCGAGGCGAGGCACCGCAGACCCGCGGGTAACGACGGTCGCGTGAGCACGTCCGGAGGCGGATTGGCGGACGAACCGCGTGCCTCGGGGTCGGCGTGCCACGCGGATATGTTGCGCACGCCGCGGAAGCGACCCCCGCCCACAGCGATCTCAGCTTCGAGCACCGCGCGCACAGCAGCGCCGAGCCCGAGGTCTGCATAGCCGACGATGCCTGCGACCGCCCGGGTGGGGCCGAACTCACCGCTCGCACTCATCGCGGCGATACCGTTCACGAACTCCACCTCACCCACCGGTTGCATTGCCGGCGCGGCGTCCTTGCGGTACATCGCCTTGCACTCCATGAACACCGTCGCAACGATGTTGTGGCCGGTCGCGGTCTCGGCCAGCAGCTCGGGAAGGAGGTAAGGTATGCCGTCCCGATTCCAGAGATGATGGTGCGCGTCGACGATCGGAAGACTTGGCTCGATCACCTCTTCTTGTCTGAGCGCCAGCCAATCGGGTCTGACGATGAGCTGTCGATGGGCCAGGCGTTCGGGGGCGTTGCTCATAACAGCTCCACAGGTTCAGTAAGGGGCATAGGTGTTCACGAGGTCGATAGCATCGGCATGGGCACCGAATACTTTCAGGTCGAGCGAGCCCGGACTCGGCCCGCGCTGCTCGACCAGGCCGAGGAAGTCCGTTGCGCCTCGATCCTCGAACGCCAGCAAGCGGAGCCGCGCCGTCTCGGGGCGCTCCTCGAAGTTCGCGCGCAAACCCGCGATGATCTCATCGGCTGCGCTGGCCAGCCGCTTGCGAAAGCGCAAGAGCTGCAACCGGGACGCGGTGCCGGTGATCGCGGCGCCAGGATACATCTGCCGCCCCGCCGCGCGGTAGACGCGCACTCGCTGCAGCACTCGTAAGGTCCATGGGCTCGAGTTCTCGAAGGCGATCCGCAGGTATTCGGCCGAGTCGAGCACCTCCGGGCGCGCAAGGTCGTAGATCGCGAGGTAGCGCGGATGACCGGACAGACAAACGAAGCGCAGCGCAGTCTCGAATCCGGGCACCGCGAGCCGCTCCGGCAGATGTTCCGTGTCATACCAGGCGTTGAACTCCTCCTCGAAAGCCGGAGGCGGCTGCATCATCACCAGGAGAAAGCCTTTGTTGGCCACGTCGAGCCCTCGAGATATTGGTAAAGTGTTCTCACTACTAAGCTAACCCGTTTGCGAAGGCAGCTCAACCAGGGGGTACGTCCATGCGAACCATGTACTGTGCGACGGCAGCGGTGCTGCTTGCAACAATACTCCTCGCCGCTCCCGGCCACGCTCAGAAAAAATACGGTCCCGGAGATCTGACCAGAGAGAACGTGATGAGACAGGCGGCCAACCTCAAAGAGCTGCAACTGCCGATGCTTCTGCCGGGAATCAAGATCAACACCTCCCCCACCGACTATTTTCCCATCAAGCAGGTGCAGCTGATGAAGTTCGATGGCAGACAGTGGGTGCGTTTCGGTGAGGTCCTGGGAAACTGATCGGCACCGAGCCACAAGCGGCATGTGGTGCGGATCACCGATCAACCGAAACGACGTCGTTCACGAGCGTCAGTGCGACGCTCGAGGGTGAAGGGTGGGCTCGGGGTCGCATACCGTGGCCCACCCCGCCGCAAAATCAAGACGGCTTTCGTAAATTGCGATCAGCGCGCCAAAAGTGGATGATCTCGAACAGGCTTCGCGATACATTGTAGGTCCTGTCGTTGAATCGTTCGTCTCTACGAACCCGCGTGCCCTGAACAATGGGCCATCCGGTTGGGGTTGGACTTGCTACCTTGGGAGGAACTCGCATGGCTCGCAA
Source organism: Gammaproteobacteria bacterium (assembly GCA_041499435.1). Classification (GTDB taxonomy): domain Bacteria; phylum Pseudomonadota; class Gammaproteobacteria; order Burkholderiales; family SHXO01; genus SHXO01. The sequence continues at coordinate 2,795 of JBGQKF010000097.1, read as the reverse complement.
AGTGAACGCAACCAAATCGAAGTCAATCAAGCGCTCTGGCGGAAAGGCGAAAGCTGCGGCCGGTACGGTCGTAGCCTGGCAGGACGATCCGCTCTCCAAGCTGCCCACCATCCAGCTGCCCGTCCCGAATCTCGCCAAGCCGCCGCTCAAGCTCAGGATCAAGGACGCGGCCGTCAAACCCGGCATCTACGACACCGGGACGCCGCAGTTCCGCTATTGGAACGCCGCGGCCGCGCTGGGGCGGGGTGCCGGCTTCTGGGCGCCATTGCTCGGCGTCACCCGCTGGCAGCCCGGCGCAGTGCTGCCTGTAGGGCTGGACGAAGGCCAGGACTTGAACGCGTACTACGACCGCGTCCACCTCGCCTTCTTCCACGACACGGCCGGCGGGAAGCTCGTCTATTCGGCAGAGAGCCCGGACGTCGTATGTCATGAGCTTGGGCATGCGTGCCTGGATGCGCACCGGCCGGAGCTTTTCGATGCGCCGTACATCGAAATCGGCTCGTTTCATGAATCGTTCGGCGATATGAGCGCGATCCTCTCGGCACTGCAACTGCCGAGCGTGCGCGCCGCGGCCATCGCCGGCATCAAGGGGCGCAAGTCGTCGCAACTGTCGCGTCTCGCCGAGCAGCTCGGCTGGGCGTTGCGGCAGATCGATCCCACTCTGGTCAACAAAGACTGTCTGCGCAACGCCTACAACAGCTTCCATTACGTCGATCCGCAGACCTTGCCCGACGATGCTCCGGCTTCCAAGCTGTGCGCCGAGGTGCATTCGTTCTCGCGTGTGTTCACGGGTGCGTTCTACGACATCTTGAGCGGGATGCTCAAGATCCGCTCTACCAGCCCGAAGGACGCGGACCTGGTCGCGGTGGCGACCGACGCGGCCAAGCTGCTCATGGATGCAACCACCGCCGCACCGGTCCAGCCGGACTACTACGCGCAGGTGGCTTCGCATATGATCGATGCGGACACCGCGCGCTTCGGAGGGAAGTACCGCAGCGCGCTCACAGCGACCTTCGTGAAGCGCAAGATCATTCCACCGCAAGCGGTGCGTGGTCTCCCACCCGTCAAAGGCAAAGCGGCAAAGAGTGCGGCCGTGACCTCCGGTCCGGCGGCAAAGCCCCCCAGACCACAGATCCACAGGCTGGCGCTTCCAGCCAAGGATTTCGGACTCGCAGAGGGCACGCTCATCGTGGATGCGCCGGTCGAACAGAAGCCATTCCCGATCGCGTCAGCCGCCATCATGCACAAGCACGTCGATACCGCGGCCAATGTCCAACGAGCAGCGCATCGGTTCGTGAAGATGCTTTTTGCGAGGGACCGGGTCGAGAAGGGGCCGCAGCCGCACGACGCCGCGCCGGCCGAACACGGCAGGCATCCGCGCACGCACGCGCTGGTCGAGACACCGGAGGGAATGAAGCTGGTGCGCCGGCGTTTCGATTGCGGGCGGCGCTGGTAACAGCAGTTGTCACACCAGGTCGACGGCGAACGACGTCGCGGGACCGCCTTGCGGCCTCCTTTTCGCGGCAGGGGTACAATGGACCGTGCTGCAAACCCATCGTCGCAGCGAGCTTGGGTTTTCAACGCGCAGGATCCTTAGAAGAGGAAAAGCCTTTGGTCAAACGCACTAGAAAGACTACGGCCGGTCAGTCCGCGCGCAAGGCGCCGACACCCACTTCGCGTAGTCAGACCAAGAGCAAGAAGGCAGCACCGTCGTCCGTCGCCTCGCGACTTCCTCCCATGACCCCCGAGAAAGCCAAAGCAGCGAAGCTAAAGTTCGAGCGCGGGGTGATCGCGCGCGGTGAAGCCGTGCCGGCGGGCAAGCCCCTTCCACCCGGGGCCACGCATGAGATCGTCGGCACCGACGCGGAGGGTGCGCCGATCCTGAAGCGGAAGCGGTTTTCGCTGAGGTAGCTCCTGCACAAACCGGCGCGGGCTCGGAGAACGGCTAAGGCGCGAATAACCGCTCGCCATTGCGAAAAGCGATATCCTCGGCCACCGCTCTCGGCAAGTCAGCAAGCCAACCGCGCGCGGCCTCCGCGAGCGCCGGCACTTCCGGCCAGCGCGACGTAACCCAGGTGTCGGACCCGTACACGAATCGCTCGGGGTAGCGCAGGAACAGCGCGCGCCATTCCGGAGAAATGCCGTTTCCGCGCGTGATGCCCGAACGATGGGAAAGCTCTCCCACCAAAGAGGGATACTTGTCGAAAACGCGCCGGACTACGGTTTCGGACTCGCCCATTCCGGTGTGCGCCCAGATTATGCTGACCCTCGGATTGAAAGCGAAGAGCTGCTCGATGGCCGCGGCGTCGGAATGCGCCATGAGCCAGAGATGACGCTGCACCGCGATATCCACGATACCGCGCATGACTGGCGTGTCGACCTCGTCGCCGTTCACGTGGAATTCGCCGATCCCGCGATAAATGCCACGCGCGAGCTCCTTTTCGATGAACGTGAGCGTCTCCGGATCGCGATACCAGCTTTGCCGCTCCGCCGCCCAGCTCGAGGGGTCACGGGCCTTTCGGTAGGGACGCAGGAAAGGAATGAAACGCTCAGGATAGAACGTGTAAAGCTTGATCGTTCCGTCATTCGGCGTGCTCGACACCACAGCACGACCGATACCGGCCTGGTCCAACAGTTTCACCGCGCTCGCTGGCGGGTAAGCCTCAGTCGCGTCGAAGCTGTAGTGAATGTGGCAATCGAAAAGCGGGAGCTTGTCTTGAGCGACGGCGGACAGCGCAATCACGCTGAGCGCAACGCTCATAGTCCGGGCTATCAGCATTGAAATCACTCTCCAG
>JBGQKF010000096.1:0-11072 GCA_041499435.1 Gammaproteobacteria bacterium | reverse complement strand
TGGCATGAACCAGCACGCTGATATCACCGTGCATGGCAATGTCGGGTGGGGCGTAGCCGAGAACATGATGTCCGGCAGCGTGCGCGTGAGAGGCTTCGCATCGGAAGCGGCTGGTGCAACCGGTCATGGCGGCTTGCTGGTGATCGAGGGCGATGCGTCCTTGCGCTGTGGGATCTCGATGAAAGGCATCGATGTCGTGGTCGGCGGGCGCGTGGGAGATTTCTCCGCATTCATGGCGCAGGCCGGCACGCTGGTGGTGTGCGGCGATGCCGGCGATGCGCTCGGCGATTCGCTGTACGAAGCGGTGATCTATGTGCGCGGGCGGATCAAGTCGCTCGGTGCCGATGCACGCGAGGAGCCGCTCGGTGCAGTGGATCGCGAACGGTTGAGCGGGCTGCTCGCGTGCGCGGGCTTTGCGTACGACGCTGGGGAGTTCAAGCGTGTGGCCTCGGCTCGCTCGCTATATCACTGGAATGCGGATGCAGATCAGGAGTACTAAACCCAACTTCAACGCGAAAGCGCAAAGAACGCAAAAGTCGCAAAAGAAGATCAAAGGGGTTCATTGATGGATGATTGCGTATCCGCTGACATGATTCAGCGCTGCCGGCTACGAGTGTATTGGTTTCATTTTGCGGTCCTTTGCGCCTTTTGCGCTTTTGCGTTGAAGTTCGGTTTACTGACTCTCTTTACGGTGTAATCCATGACAGCACCAGAAGCTCCAAGACACCTCCAGCTCGAAGAGAGCGCGGGTTACGACCGCAGGATCATCGACTACATTCAGCACGCCGCCGCCACTGGGCTCTACGACATTCGCGGCCTCGGTGCCAAGCGCCGCGTACCGCACTTCGACGATCTCGTGTTCCTCGCCGCCTCCGCATCGCGCTATCCGCTCGAAGGCTATCGCGAGCGATGCACCACCAAGACGGTGCTCGGCACGCGCTACGCCAGTAAGCCGATCGAGCTCGCTATTCCCATCACGTTCGCCGGCATGAGCTTCGGCTCGCTTTCGGCGAACGTCAAGGAAGCGCTCGGACGCGCCGCGACCGAGCTCGGCACTTCGACCACAACCGGGGACGGCGGCATGACGCACGAAGAGCGCGGTTCGTCGAAGACGCTGGTCTACCAATGCCTGCCGTCACGCTACGGTTTCAATCCCGACGACGTACGCAAGGCGGACGCCATCGAGGTGGTGATCGGTCAAGGCGCCAAGCCGGGCGGCGGCGGCATGCTGCTCGGACAGAAGGTGAGTGCGCGCGTGGCGAAGATGCGTACGCTGCCCGCAGGCATCGATCAGCGCTCGGCGTGCAGGCATCCGGACTGGACCGGTCCCGACGACCTGGTGATCAAGATCAACGAGCTGCGCGAGATCACGGACTGGAAAGTGCCGATCTACGTGAAGATCGGCGCGACGCGCGTATTCAACGATGTCAAGCTCGCCGTGCATGCGGGCGCGGACGTCGTCGTAGTCGACGGCATGCAGGGCGGAACCGCCGCCACGCAGACCGTATTCATCGAGCATGTCGGCATCCCCACGCTGGCCGCGGTGCGTCAGGCGGTGGACGCGCTGGAGGACATGAATATGTTCGGCAAGGTCCAGCTCATCGTGTCGGGCGGCATCCGCACAGGAGCGGATGTGGCGAAGGCGCTTGCGATGGGCGCGGATGCGGTCTCGATCGGACAGGGCGCGCTGTTCGCTCTGGGCTGCAACAGCGAAACGTATGTGCAGAATGGCCAGCATCATCTGGCGCTCAACGATTACGAGAAGCTCGGCACACGCCCGGGGTATTGCCATCATTGCCACACCGGTAAGTGCCCGGTGGGCGTGACCACGCAGGACGTGGAGCTGGAGAAGCGGCTGGAGCCGGCGGTGGGTGCGAAGCGCCTGCGCAACTACGTGAAGACCATGAACATGGAGCTCACGACCATCGCCCGGGCTTGCGGCAAGTCGAATGTGCATCATCTGGAACGCGAGGACCTGGTCGCGCTGACGCTGGAAGCAGCGGCGATGGCGCGCATTCCGCTGGCAGGGACGAATTGGATTCCAGGGGTGTGAGGAGTGAAGAGGTGAAGAGGTGAAGAGGTGAAGAGGTGAAGAGGTGAAGAGGTGAAAGGGGACTGCTGAACGACTACTGGAGTTCCTCCCCCTTCAAGGGGGAGGTTAGGAGGGGGATGGGGGCGTGGGTGCTTCAACCCCATCCCCACCCCAGCCCTCCCCTTGAAGGGGAGGGAGCAGATGCCCTGAGGTTCGCTGGGCCGTAGCAATTCGTTGCCCGTCACATCTCAACTCCTCGCTACTAAGCACCACTCGTCGCTCGCCGCGCAACAAACGAGGAGCACCAACGTTGTCGAAGCGCAAGCCGATCACGAGGCGAACCACGCGCACCGAGCACGCTGCGCCGCCTTCGAGCGCACCCCCCGCTGACGCGACCAACGGCACGCGCGATCTCGCACGCCATCTGGGCAACGTCATCCGCGAGCTGCGCACCAAAGATCATCTCACCATCTCCGAGCTCGCGGCGCAGGCCGGCATCAGCCGCGGCATGTTGTCCAAGATCGAAACGGGGCAGGCATCTACCAGCCTCGACACGCTTTCGCGCATCGCGCAATCGCTCGGCGTTTCGCTCGCTCATCTGTTCCGTAACTACGACATGCCCGAGGGCGGCGCGCAGCTCGTGAAGAATGGCGCCGGCATGGAAGTGGTTCGTCGCGGCACGCGACGCGGTCACACCTACCATCTGCTCGCGTACGACCGCGGACCCAAGCGCAGCTTCGAACCGTTCCTGATCACGATGGACGACGCCTCGGAAGTGTTCCCCAGCTTCGAGCACCCCGGCACCGAATTCATCTACATGCTGAAGGGTAAGATCGAATATCGCCACGGGCAGCAGACCTATACGCTGGAGCCGGGCGATGCCCTCACTTTTCGCGGCGACGTTCCGCATGGCCCAGAGCGATTGCTGGACCTGCCGATTTATTTCCTCTCGATCATCGTCTACGGATCAGGCGACGAAGTCTAGTTTTTAGCGCGCCGTCACACTTTCTTCCACAATGAGCGGCCAGACTGTCGATTTCATGCCCGCTCGTTCGTCTTAAGACTGAAGCCCTCACCAGGAGACCGCCATGCCGAGCTTCATGCTGCTGCTGCACCAATCGCCGTCCAAATTCCAGGACTTATCGCCAGAAGACATCCAGAAGATCATCGCGCGCTACAGCGCCTGGCGCGCGGAGCTGGTGCGGCAGAACAAGCTGCGCGGCGGCGAAAAACTCGCCAACGATGGGGGACGGCGCCTGCGCATTCAGGGCAATCAGGTGTCGGTCACCGACGGGCCGTACAGCGAGGCCGCGGAGGTCCTGGGCGGCTACTTCACCATCGAGGCGGCGAACTACGACGAAGCCGTCGCCATCGCGCGCACCTGTCCGCATCTGACCGGTACACAGTGGATCGACGTGCGTCAGATCGACGTCATCCATTGAGTCGAGGCGATGAGCGGCGAAGCCACACGCATCAGCGAGCTGGTCGATCACCTGTTCCGGCGCGAAGCGGGACGGATCGCATCGCGGTTGACGCGCGTCTTCGGCGCGCATCGATTGGACCTGGTCGAGGACGCCGTGCAGTACGCGCTGGTGCAAGCCTTGCAGCATTGGCCGTATCAGGGCGTCCCCGACAACGCACACGCCTGGCTTACCCGTGTTGCATCCAACCGCGCGCTCGATGTGGTGCGGGCGGATCGCAAGCTGCGTTCGATCGATGCCGACGAGGCGGCCGGCCTGCAGGAGGAGGTGGACGCGCTCACCGTCGCCGCTGCACAGGATCAGCTCAAATTCGCCAAAGAGCTGGAAGACGAGCAGCTCGGCCTGATGTTCGTCTGCTGTCATCCTGCGCTTCCGCGCACGGCGAGCGTGGCGTTGACGCTCAAAGTGGTCTGCGGCTTCGGTGTAACCGAGATCGCACGCGCATTCTTAAGCAACGAAGCGGCGATTGCGCAGCGGCTGGTACGCGCGAAGCGCCTGATCCGCGAGCAGCACATCGGCTTCGAAGTACCCGCGCCGGAAGCTTTGCCCGGACGGCTGGATCCGGTGCTCGAAGTGCTTTATCTGTTCTTTACCGAAGGCTATGCGCCCACCGCAGGTGATCGCCTCGTCAAAGAAGATCTGTGCGCGGAAGCGATAAGGCTCACCGGCTTGCTCGCCACCAATCCTTCAGCCTCGCGACCCGAATGTCATGCGCTGCTCGCGCTGATGTTGTTTCAAGCCGCGCGCTTCGCCTCTCGGACCGATGCAGCCGGCGATCTGCTCTTGCTGGAGGAACAGGATCGCAGACTGTGGGACCGCTCGATGATCTCGCTCGGGTTGATGCATCTGGAGCAGGCGGCGGCCGGCGAGCGGCTCACGCCGTATCACCTGCAGGCGGAGATCGCTGCGATTCACGTGGCCGCTGCGCGTGCAGAGGATACGCCCTGGGGGCGGATCCTTGAGCTGTACGATCTGCTGCGCGACATGCAGCCCACGGCGGTGGTATTGCTGAATCGCGCCATCGCGCTCGGCAAGATCGAGGGGCCTGCTGCCGGGCTCGCGGCCTTGAAGAACATCCCGCGTGACGAGAGCCTGGAGCGCTATCCATTTCTGCCTGCGGCAGAGGGCGAGTTCCTGCGCAATCTCGGTCGCACCGACGAAGCTGCGGCTTGTTTCGGACGCGCCCTGCAGCTTGCCCGCACGCAGCCGGAGCGGCGCTTCATCGGCCGCAAGCTGGCGTATCTTCTGCACGACAGCGACGGTCACACTTCCATCGCCGTCGACCGCGACCATCCGGATGCACGGCGATGACATGGCGGAACCCTCATGATCGCGACGCACATCGATTTTCTCTTGACGGGGAGCGGCGACAAGGCGCTGCGTTCCGTCCTTATCGCCTTTGAAAGGCGCGTTTTCAAACCAACCAACGGAGACTAACACCATGGCAAATCCATTCGTACACGTAGAGCTCGCTACCACCGACGTGGAGAAGGCGAAAGCGTTCTACACCAAGCTTTTCGGGTGGAAGCTGGAAGATATGCCGATGCCCGACTTCACCTACACGATGATCAACGTCGGCGAGGGCACCGGCGGCGGCATGATGAAGCAGATGATCCCTGGCGCACCGTCGGCGTGGATGGCGTATGTGCTGGTGGACGATATCGCCGCCGCGACGCAAAAGGCGAAGTCGCTCGGCGCGAAGGTGATGCGGGATGTGACCGAAGTGGCGGACGCGGGCTGGCTGAGTATCATCGTCGATCCGACCGGTGCGATGCTGGGATTGTGGAAGCCGAAGGGTAAGAAGTAGAGCGAATTTGCAAAGCGAGGTGCACCCCCTCTCCCCGGCCTTCTCCCACGAGGGGAGAGGGTGACTCAAGCCCTCCTACTTCTCGACCACCTTAGAGTTTTTCTCTCTCTCCCCTTGTGGGAGAGGGGGTGCACGCATCCGCGCACGGTACCGTTACAATGCGCATCGTAATGACCGCCAGCGCCCTCCGTGCGGCCGACGCCGTCGTCGCCCTCACCTGCCACCCGACGACGCCATGCAATGCGGTTCGCGCGATTCGGGTCGAGGTATGCAGATCAGCCGCAGCCCTGGAACTGCGCTATCGCGCAGAGGGTGACATCGAGGAATTGATCCTACCCGCTGTGTGTGCGGCGCGCCGCGCGGACCGGTTGTGGGAGCACACGTGCTTCGAGGCATTCATCCGCGCTGGCGATGGCGGCGGATACGTCGAGCTCAACTTCTCGCCATCTACCGAATGGGCGGTATACAGCTTCACCGACTATCGCACCGGGATGACTGATGCCGGAGCGGCCGCACCGCACATCTCAGTGCAACGCGATCACGGCGTCTTGCGGCTCGACGTCGTAATCGATCTCGCCTCGCTGCCTCAATTGCCACGCGATGCAGAGCTCAACCTCGCGCTGTCCGCCGTCATCGAGGAAGCGGACCATCGATTGTCATATTGGGCGCTCACGCATCCGCCGGGGAGACCTGACTTTCATCATGCGGAGGGATTTGCGCTGGGGCTTGGTGGTGGGTGATGTGTGTTGAGGTGTCACCTGCCCCCTCCCCAACCCTCCCCCGCTTCGCAAGGGAGGGAGCAACGGCGAAGGTGCAACGGTCGACAACGCATACCCGAGTCCTCATCATGAGCGTTGGCCGGCGGCCAACAGATACTCCCTCCCTTGCGATGCGGGGGAGGGTTGGGGAGGGGGCCGAATTTGGGGAGGGGGCGAAGTTTGGGGAAAGCGAACACAATTGAGCGCACGATGCGAAACCCATTGACGCAACAACGCGCACAAGTCCTCCGAAGCGCTTCCACCGACACCGAGCGTTTCCTTTGGCACCGCTTACGTCGTCGACAGCTGCTCGGATACCGTTTCCGTCGTCAGGTACCGATCGGAATGTACGTCGCGGACTTTGCCTGCATAGAAGCCAAGCTGGTTGTCGAAGTCGATGGCAGCCAGCATCAAGAACATCGCGCATATGATCTGAAGCGCGAGGAGTACTTGACCGAGTGCGGATTCCAGGTGCTTCGATTCTGGGACAACGAAGTCCTGGCGCAAACCGACGCGGTGTTGGAGACAATCTCACGTGTGCTTACGTCGCGCCGCCCCCATCCTAGCCTTCCCCCGCAAGCGGGGGAAGGAAGCTGACAACCACGGATTGCTGCGCCTCAAGCGCCCCCACCCCAACCCTCCCCCGCTTCGCAAGGGAGGGAGCGAGCGGTGGTGCATCACAACGCCTCCCGAGCCACTCATCGTGAACCTTGTCCGGCGGCCAGCCGTGACTCCCTCCCTTGCGATGCGGGGGAGGGTTGGGGTGGGGGCGCCGACACCTGACCCACGCCCCGATATAGTAAGCTCCCGGTATGCAGTACGTACCCGGATGCGCGCGCTTCATCGACACGATATCGCTACAGTGACTTCTCCTAACCTGAGATGAGATTCGGCCTCGATCGCTTGCTCGAAGAAGCTGCACTGCGCCGGCCGCTCAAAGGGCGACGCGTCGCACTGCTGGCGCATCCGGCGTCGGTGACGCGCGAGCTCACGCACTCGCTCGACGCACTGGCCGCGCTCGATGACATCACCATAACTGCGGCCTTCGGTCCGCAGCACGGCCTGCGCGGCGACAAGCAGGACAACATGGTCGAATCGGCCGACTTCAACGATCCGGTACACGACATTCCGGTGTTCAGCCTGTACGGGGAAGTGCGCCGGCCCACCGCAGCGATGATGGATATCTTCGATATCCTGCTCGTGGATCTGCAGGATCTGGGCTGCCGCATCTACACCTTCATCACCACCTTGCGTTACGTCCTCGAAGAAGCCGCGCGCGCGCATAAGTCGGTGTGGATCCTCGATCGCCCCAATCCCATCGGCCGTCCAGTGGAAGGACTTCGTCTGCGCGCGGGCTGGGAAAGCTTCGTCGGCGCCGGCCCGCTCCCGATGCGCCACGGTCTCAGCATGGGTGAGCTCGCGCACTGGTTCGTCTCCACCTTGGAGCTCGATGTCGACTACGACGTGATTGCAATGGACGGATGGGAGCCCGGCCGCGCGCCCGAATACGGATGGCCGCTGGGCGAGCGCACGTGGATCAATCCAAGCCCCAACGCGCCGAACCTCTGGATGGCGCGCTGTTATCCCGGCACGGTGATGGTCGAAGGAACGACGCTGTCCGAAGGCCGCGGCACCACGCGCCCGCTCGAGCTCTTCGGCGCGCCCGATCTCGATGTACGCGCACTGATCGCCCAGATGCATGCTCTCGCACCGCGCTGGCTGGAAGGCTGCCGGCTGCGCCCCTGCTGGTTCGAGCCTACATTCCATAAGCATTGCGGAAAGATGTGCGAAGGACTGCAGATCCACGTGGAGGACAGCAGCTACGGTCATGAAGAATTCAGTCCATGGCGCCTGATGGCGCTGGCCTTCAAGGCGCTGCGGCAACTGCGCCCCGATTATGAGCTCTGGCGCGATTTCCCTTATGAGTATGAGCGCGATCGCCTCGCGATCGATCTGATCAACGGCAGCGAACTGCTGCGCGAGTGGGTGGACGATACCAGTGCGACGCCAGCCGATCTCGATGCCTTGACGCACCCGGATGAAGAGAGCTGGCGCGAGCAGCGGGAGGCCTCGCTTCTGTATCGGTGAAGGGCACGGCCCCATCCTGGCACCGCCCGATCGCCGATCCCTCTCCCACCCGTGGCCCTCCCTTGAAAATGAGTCGGTGGGCTCGCGATGCTCCTCTGCCCGCGCGACCGTCGCACCCGCTGGCAAAATGGCGCGGAAGCAGGTCCTCACGGCCACGCAGCAGGCCATTCAGCACGTCGTTTTTTTCTTTTTGGCTGTCGAAATCGTCGGTTCTCGACCGTCCTTGTGAGGAGAGCGAGGTATCTGCACGTTCGGATTGCCCCCGAACGCATCAGGTCCTCGAGTTTATTCCATACCGCCCTGCATGGAGACCGAACGATGAGACGTAACCCAATCGTGTCAAAAGACGAGTGGCTCGCGGCCCGCAAACTACACTTGAGCAACGAGAAAGAATTCTCCCGGCTGCGCGATCGATTGAGCGCCGAGCGGCGCGAGCTGCCATGGGTCAACGTCGAAAAACAGTATGTTTTCGACGGACCGGACGGCGAGGAGACGCTGGCCGACTTGTTCGATGGACGCAGCCAATTGATCGTCGATCACTTCATGTTCGGTCCGGGATGGCAGGAGGGGTGCAAGAGTTGCTCGTTCCACGCCGACCACTTCGACCCCATGATCCCGCATCTCAATGCCCGGGACGTCTCCATAGCTGTAGTGTCGAAAGCGCCGCCCGAGCAGCTGCAAGCGTTTAAAAAGCGCATGGGCTGGCGCTTTCAATGGGTATCGTCGTCCCGCAACGATTTCAACCGCGATTATTGCGTGTCCTTTACCAAGGAGGAAATGGCGGCCGGCCCGGTGTACTACAACTACGAGATGCGCGAATTTCCAAGCGAGGAAGCCCCGGGCACCAGCGTGTTCTATAAGGACGATACCGGCGCTATCTTCCACACCTATTCTTGCTACGCGCGCGGGGGCGATCTTCTGCTCGGCACGTACAACTACCTCGACCTCGTACCGAAGGGCCGCGACGAGGCCGGCCTGCCCTTCACCATGGATTGGGTACGGCACCACGACAAGTACTCAGCGTAGAGAGCGGAGACGATGATCTGTTCCTCGGGGCAACACGGCCATGTCGCCGGCGACATGCCGAAAGCGGCTTCGTGTCGTCGGCCCGATGGAGGCCCTAATAGTACCCTGCCTTTGTCCAGACAATCCGCTGGACACGTGGTACCTTTCTTGACGCTTAAGTTCTGTTGTTTTTCGAGGTCGCGGCCGGGAAACAGGAGCAGGAGCGGCTGCGCGGGCTTGAGAAGAATTCGAGGGTACGCTGATTTCGCTTTCCAATTTCATCGACTACTGGCTCGCGCGCCTGAGCCGCAACTATGCGCTGTTGCGCCGCGCAGTGGACGACGTCGGCAGGCAGCTCGCACGGAGACCCTATGACGCCATGCTGGAGCCCGGCGAGGAGCTTTCCTTCGCGCAGCACGTCGATGGCGTGTATATCGACTTCGATGTAGAAGTATTCCGCATCGACACCGACGGCTCGATGTGGGTGCACGTGCAGACACGCTCCGAGCTTTCCACGCCGCTCAACATCCATCCGTCGTTCGTATTTCGCAAATTGCCGGATGGAAGGGCATATACCCCGGTGTGATGATGACTGGATCTGCGGACATGCTCTTCGCCCTCTCCTCCCGTGGGCATGCGCGTTAACTTAACCATTCCTCCCCCTTCAAGGGCTTCAAGGGAGAGGTGAGGAGGGGGATGGGGGAACTGAGTGTGGACGCGAATCACACCCCATCCCCACCGCCCGGCCCTGCCTTGAAGGGGTTGAAGGGGAGGAAGTGTGTGTATGCCACTAAGTTAGCGCCTATATCTTTTGTGGGAGAGGGGAGAGCAGATCAAGCGAGACTCTAAGCGCCTATGCGCATATCGAAAAACGGCCATCGATGATTGGAGGCGGGCGGAAGACAAAGGAAGACCCCGCTCGTGCTGGAGCGATGTTCATGGCTGTACCATGCAACTGTATCCCCCTCTTCCCGCCCTCTCCCACAAGGGGAGAGGGTGAAAACCGGGGAAATATCAGCCCTAACCCTCACACGCTACGCAAGGGAGGTAACGAGCACTACTGTTACAGAACACTTAGAACGTATGCTCGTTCTCGTCTGCCGCGTGCTTGTAGCTCGTCCAGCCGATCTGCCAGCGGCGGCTGCCGCAGTTGTCCTGCGCAGCTTCGAGCGCTGCGCGCCGCACGCCATTCTCGTAGTTCGACTCGGTCACGAGCGAGATCAGCGCGCGCTGATTCGCCTCCGACAGATGCCTCCGTCGGATTTTCATTTTGCGGACCCGATCCGCACCATGCGGGGGCGAGAATCGCAGCGTGTCCTAATCGGAACACTTAACCGGCACGATGAACATCGTACGAAAGTCAGGTCACTTTTCCTCGTCGGAGAGGCAACGTTTTTGTGCGCAAATAATCACGAATTCGATGTGATCGATTCACGCTGCTCGGTGCACGCAGAGGCTTCCCCATGCCCGTGTGATGCGCCGAAAGTAATACAGGCGTGTGGCTGCTCCCCGATTGGCAGATCTCTTGCTTCACCGCTTCGAGAGCGCCAAGTACAAGTGTCGCCGGAGACCAACATGCCAGACCCGAAACATGACAGCATCCTGGATATTGTTCTAGCGCGGCCGTGGTGGGTGAGCCTCACCATCGCCGCGATAGCCTACGTAGCCTGGCGCTTCGTGCCGCCGCTCACCGCCGGACATCCCCAGCTTGCCGATCTCGCCGCCGGCATCATGCGCGTGGCCCCGCCCCTGTCCATCATGTTCGCCGCCGTTGTCCCCGTTGCGCTGCTGAGCAAGCTGCTCCGCCGCCGTGCGCGGAAGCATGCAGATGACTCGGAGACGCAAGCTGAACTGGCCTCGCCCCGTCGCTGAACGGAGCCTTACAGCAGTCTCCCAGATCA
>JBGQKF010000095.1:0-11109 GCA_041499435.1 Gammaproteobacteria bacterium | reverse complement strand
CCAGCGTCGAGGTGTTGCTGGCGAGTATCGCATCGGGTTTGCAGACCTTGTCGAGCTGCCCGAACACCTGCTTCTTCACACCCATCTCTTCGAACACAGCCTCGATCACGATGTCGGCCTTTGCGAGATCGCCGTAGCTGAGTGTGCCCTTCAGCAAACTCATGCGCTTGTCCATGTCCTCCTGAGACAAGCGGCCCTTGGATACCGTCGCCGCGTAGTTCTTGCGCACCACACCCAGCCCCTTGTCGAGCGCTTCCTGCGCGGTCTCGAGCATGGTGACCGGGATGCCGGCGTTGGCGAAGTTCATCGCGATCCCTCCACCCATGGTGCCAGCGCCGATCACGGCGGCGGACTTGATCTCCTGTGTCGGCGTGTCTTCCGGCACATCGGGAATCTTGCTCACCTGCCGCTCGGCGAAGAACAGGTGGCGCAGCGCTTTGAACTCGTCGCTCGCGCGAAGCTTTTCGAACAGCTCGCGCTCGCGCTGCACGCCTTTGTTGAACGGCATGGTCACCGCGGCTTCGACGCAATCGACGATGGTGAGCGGCGCCGGATAGCCGCGATACTCCTTCGCGATACGCGCGCGAGCGGCGGCAAAGAATTCAGCCGCGGGCTGGTCGAGCCTCGCATTGCCGCTGCTGGTCTTGCGAATCTCGCGGCCTTCGCGCACGACTTTGTTAGCGAAGCTGGAGGCCGCCTGCACGATGTCGCCCTTCGCAATCTCATCGATCAAGCCAAGCTCCAGCGCCTTCTCGGGGCCGATTGGATCACCGGTCACGATCATCTGCAGTCCACGCTCGGCACCAACCACGCGCGGGAGACGTTGCGTCCCAGCCGCGCCAGGCAGAATACCGAGCTTCACTTCCGGGAGACCGAGCTGCGTGCCGGGCGCCGCGACGCGAAAATGACAGGCCAAGGCGAGCTCGAGCCCGCCGCCGAGCGCAAAGCCATGGATGCCCGCGACGATCGGCTTGGTCACGGTATCCATGTACGTTGCGAGCGCAGGCAGATTCGCCATACCGACCACGGGTGGTTTGCCGAACTCGGAGATGTCGGCGCCGCCGGAAAAGCAGCGCCCGGCCCCCGTGACTACGAACGCACGGACTGCAGAATCGTGCTCGCCCTCTTTGATCGCATCCAGAATCCTCTGCAGAACGCCTTTGCTCACGCTGAGCGCGTTCACCGGCGGGTTGTTGAGCGTAATCAGGCCCAGATGGCCTTGGACAGTGTAGGTGACGACGTCGGTCATGGTTTTGCTCTCTAGGTAAACCTCAACACAGAGGCACAGAGGACACGGAGGAACACAGAGGAAATCAGATGAGAGCTTTCTTAGGCACGCGCGCCAGCGACATCCGGTCTTCTCCCGCCGCGACCATCATTCACTCTGTTTTTTTCTCTGTGACCTCTGTGCTCTCTATGCCTCTGTGTTGGGTGTTGCTTTAGCGGGTTCAAACCTCCAGCCACTCCTTGCGCACGCCCTCGTTCGCGCGCAGCTCGTTGGGCGTGCCTTCGAATACGATCTGCCCGTGGCCCATCACGTACAGCCGCTGCGAGATGCGCATGGCGATGGTGAGCTTCTGCTCCACCAGCAGAATGGACACGCCGCGCTTTTGAATCTCCTGGAACAGCCGCGCCACGAGCTCCACGATCATCGGCGCGAGACCTTCGGTGGGCTCGTCGATCATGACCAGCTCCGGGTCGCCCATCAGGGTACGGCAAAGTGTCAGCATCTGCTGCTCACCGCCAGACATCACGCCTGCGGGCGCATCCGCACGCTCGCGCAGCACCGGGAACAGACCGTACATGTCGTCCAGGCTCCAGCGCCCTTTTTGAACCCGGGCCTTCATCCCCAGCAGCAGGTTCTGGCGCACGGTGAGCGTGGGAAAGATGTCGCGGTTCTCTGGCACGTAGCCCAGGCCTTTGCGCGCTACTGCGTAAGTCTTGAGACCTGTGAGCGGCGTACCACCGAACACCACCGAGCCGGTCATCGCGACCTGACCCATGATGGCCTTGATCGTGGTCGAGCGTCCCGCGCCGTTACGGCCGAGCAGCGAGACGATCTCGCCCCGCCCCACGTTCATGTGCACACCGTGGAGTATGTGGCTCTTGCCGTAGTAGGCGTGGAGGTCTTTTACTTCGAGCATGGTTGCTGTTTCGCTACTTCGCTCTACGCACTTTCAGCGCCGAGATACGCCTCGCGCACCGCCTGACTGCCACGGATCTCGTCCGGTGTGCCGCTTGCCAGCACCTTCCCGTACACCAGCACCGAGATGCGATCGGCGAGCCCGAACACCACACCCATGTCGTGCTCCACCACCACCAACGTCTTGCCCCGCGTGACATTGCGGATCAGCTCCACGGCGTCACGCGTTTCCGACAGGCTCATGCCGGCGGTCGGCTCATCGAGCAGGATGACTTCCGCGCCACCGGCGATGGTGATGCCGATCTCCAGCGCGCGTTGCTCAGCGTACGATAGCACGCCGGCGGGCCGATCCCGCCGCTTATTGAGGCCGATCTTCTGCACGATCTCCTCGCTGCGTGCACGCGCATCCGGCAGCGCGCTCACGCGGTGCCAGAACGAGTATCGGTAACCGAGCGACCACAGCACCGCACAGCGGATGTTTTCGTACACCGACAAGCGCGGAAAGATGTTGGTGATCTGGAAGCTCCGTGCGAGACCGCGCCGGTTGATCTCCTGCGGGGGCAGGCCGGTGATGTCTTCGCCGTTGAGCAGAATGCTGCCCGATGTGAGGGGAAAGCGGCCGCTGATCAGGTTGTACACGGTCGACTTGCCAGCGCCGTTGGGCCCGATGATCGCATGGCGCTCGCCTTTGGCGATACTGAGATCGATACCGTTGATGATCGCGGTGCGGCCGAAGCTCTTGTGCACCGACTTGAGCTCGAGCGCAGGGACCTCACTCATTGCGCACCCCGCTTGATCAGCTCCACGTTCACATCGCCCCACGCCCGGCGCAGCGGCCGCAGCGCCAACCCGAACAACACATTGCCCACCGCGAACGCCAGCGCCGCCAGGATCCATGGTGTGGCCCGGCTGGCATCGACGCCGATGCCGAACAATCGGAAGGCTTTGTCGGCGTCGCCTTCCATGTGATAGATCATCTCGACCAGCGCGACCCCGCCGGCGAACACCACCGCCAGTGCGAGCGCGGAAAGCGCATAGCTTGGAATCAGGCGGCCGAGCAGTCGCTCGCGCCAGGCCGGCGCGTGCACCATGATCAAGCTGGCGATACCGCCGGGCGCGAACATCACCATGACCACGAAGAACAGGCCGAAGTACAGCAGCCAGGCCTGCGTGTAGCTCGACAGCGCCGACTGCAGGAATGTGACCAGCACCGCACCGATCACCGGCCCGAAGAAATAGCCCACGCCGCCGATGAAGGCCATGATCAGCACGTTGCCGGAAGCGACGAGGCCGACATTCTCGGCGGTCACGATCTCGTAGTTGATGGTTCCCAGGGCCCCGGCGACACCGGCGAAGAACGCGGCCAGGCACAACATGATGTAGCGCACGCGAGTCGGATCGTAGCCGACGAAGCGCGCACGCTCGGGGTTGTCACGCACGGCATTGGCCATACGCCCGAGCGGGGTCTGCGTGAGCGCGAACATCGCGATCATGCACACCAGGCACCAGCCCGCGATCAAGTAATAGACCTGGATCTGCGGACCATAGCTCAAGCCGTGCCACGGCTGGCCGATCTGGCGGTTGGTGGCGATGCCGCCTTCGCCGCCGAAGAACGCGGGAAACATCAGCGCGGACGCCGCGACCAGCTCCGCGATGCCGAGCGAGATCATCGCGAACGGCGTGCCGGCGCGGCGTGTGGTGACGTAACCGAGCAGGCTGCCGAACACCAGCCCCGACAGACCGCCGACCAGTGGCAGCAGTGTGACCGGGATGCTGAATTTGCCGGCCGCCATCACGTTCAATGTGTGTGCACAAATGAATGCGGCGAGCCCGTAGTAGACCGCGTGCCCGAAAGACAGCAACCCGGTCTGGCCGAGCAGCATGTTGTAGCTCAGCGCGAAGATGATCGCGATGCCCATCTGGCTCAGCATCGACAGCGCAAAGCTCTGCCGGAAGAGGAGCGGCAGCACGATCATGAAGAGCGCGATCGCGCCCCAGACCAGCAGCCTGCGCCCGCTGATCACCGGCGCCGCTGCCGACTTTGCCATCACGCCTTCATTCATTGCCGCGCCTGTGATTCACTCTCCACCCCTCACCAGCATCACGTTTCCCGAGTGCCCATCAATCCGGTCGGCCGCACGATCAGCATCAGCACCATGAGCAGATAGGGCAGCACCGGCGCCGCTTGCGCAACGGTGATGGAGAGGAACTCCTTCAGCAGGCCGGTGCTCGCCTGCAGGTTGACCCCGAACGGCCGCACCACATCCATCAGCGACCAGTCGAGCGCGACGGCGAAGGTTTGAATGGCGCCGAACAACAACGAGGCGATGAATGCGCCGGTGAGCGAGCCCATCCCGCCGAACACGACGACCACGAAGATGATGCTGCCGACCGCTGCGGCCATGCCGGGCTCGGTCACGAACGCATTGCCGCCGATCACGCCGGCGAGACCGGCAAGCGCGCAGCCCCCGCCGAACACCAGCATGAACACGCGCGGCACGTTGTGGCCAAGCGCCTCGACCATATCCGGATGGCTGAGCGAGGCCTGGATGATCATGCCGATGCGGGTGCGCGTCAGCACCAGATACAGACCGACCAGCATGCCCACCGAAACCGCCATCATGAATACCCGGTACGCCGGATAGCTGCTGCTGAAAATGGTGAAGGCGGTGAAGTTCAGCGACTCGGGAATGCGATAGTCAACCGGAGCACGTCCCCAGATCAGATGGACGACCTCCTCGATCAGGTAGAACAAACCGAAGGTGAACAGCAGCTCGGCCACGTGTCCATACTTGTGCACGGCGCGCAGCCCATAGCGCTCGGTCAGTGCGCCGAGCGTGCCGACCGCAAACGGTGCGATGGCCAGCGCGGGCCAGAAGCCGATATAGCGGCTCAACTGGAAGGAGAAGTACGCGCCCAGCATGTAGAAGCTCGCGTGCGCGAAATTGAGCACGCCCATCATGCTGAAGATCAGCGTGAGGCCGCTCGAGAGCATGAACAGCAGCAGCCCGTAGGACAGGCTGTTCAACAGCTGAACCAGGAAAAATTCCATGGTGACGAAGCCGAGTTGCGTACGTTGCGCAGTCAGGCGAGCCGCTGCGTGCTTCGACGCGAATCGGGAAGAGGTAAGCCAGATAGCCGCAATGCAGCAGCCGCGGACGCGGCAAAAGGCTTCATCGGTCTCCTCCGTTATCGATCGTGCGCCGGTCAGCGAAGCGGGCGTCACTTGCTTTATCAGGTCCCACCGCCACGTACTCAACCAGGGCAAGGAACCGGCGGATTCTAGCTTAACCCGGATATTTCATGAAGACGCCCTGCAAATAAATGGGTTTTGTTGCTCGGCGCATCCGGGACATTGAGGTTCGTAGTATTTGTAAGGGCGGGCTGCTTGCAAGACCGCCAGCGACGCAACGCCGAAGGACCCGGGCTGATCCGTCCAGGCATGCTGTTAGAATGACAGCGCTCGGTATCTTGGAGGGAACACTATGCAGGGCCTGATGATGGACATGCCGCTTCAGATCTCGTCTCTGATTCGGCACGCAGAGCGCTGGCATGGCGACACCGAGATCGTGTCGCGCCTGGTGGAGGGCGGCATCCATCGCTACACCTACGCGCAGGCGCATCGTCGCACGCGCCAGCTCGCCAATGCTTTACGGGCGCTTGGCGTGCAGATGCATGACCGCGTCGGCACGCTGGCGTGGAACGGCTTCCGCCATTTCGAGACTTACTACGCCGTGGCCGGCATGGGAGCCGTCAGCCACACGATCAATCCGCGGCTGTTTCCCGAGCAGATCATCTACATCATCAACCATGCCGATGACCGCTACGTCTTCGTCGATCTCACCTTCGTGCCGCTGGTAGAGAAGATCGCCGAGCAATGCCCGAACGTAAGCGGCTGGGTGATCCTCACCGATCGCGCGCACATGCCGAAGACCGGGCTCAAAAACGTGCTCTGCTACGAGGAGCTGGTTGCTGCACATTCGGATTCGTTCCAGTGGCCATTGTTCGATGAGCGCACCGCATCGTCGCTGTGCTACACGTCGGGTACGACCGGCCATCCCAAAGGGGTGCTCTACAGCCACCGCTCTACGATGCTGCACACCTACGCGGCGTGTTTACCCGATGCGTTGAATCTCTCCGCGCGCGATGTGGTGCTGCCGGTGGTGCCGATGTTCCACGTCAACGCGTGGGGGCTGCCCTATTCCTGCGCCTTGACCGGTGCCAAGATGGTATTCCCGGGTGCGGGCATGGACGGCGCGAGCTTGTGCGAGTTGTTCGAAAAGGAGCGCGTGACCATATCGGCCGGTGTGCCGACGATCTGGCTGGGCCTGCTTGCGCACCTGAAGCAGCACAATCTCAAATTCAGCACTTTGCAACGCACTGTGATCGGCGGTTCCGCGTGTCCGCCGGCGATGATCAGAAGCTTCGAAGAGGACTACGGCGTGCGCGTGCTGCACGCGTGGGGCATGACCGAGATGAGCCCGCTCGGCACCGTGAACAGCTTTAAAGGCAACCAGCTCAGTCTGTCCAAGGAGGAGCAGCTCGCCATTCAGAACAAGCAGGGGCGCAACATCTTCGGCGTGGAGATGAAGATCGTGGATGACGCGGGGCGGGAGCTACCGCGCGATGGCAAGGCGTTCGGCGACCTGCTGGTGCGCGGACCCTGGATCTGCAGCTCTTACTTCAAGTCCGAAGGCGGCAACCCGCTGCGACGCGATGACAGCGGCGAGGAATGGTTTCCGACCGGCGATGTGGCCACCATCGATCTCGATGGCTTCATGCAGATCACCGACCGCTCGAAGGATGTGATCAAGTCGGGCGGCGAATGGATTTCTTCGATCGATCTGGAAAATACGGCGGTGGCCCACCCGGCAGTCGCGGAAGCCGCGGTGGTCGGTGTGCACCACCCGAAATGGGATGAGCGTCCGCTACTGCTGGTGGTGAAAAAGCCCGGTGCCCAGCTCACCCGCGAGGAGCTATTGGCTTTCTTCGAGGGACGGGTGGCGAAGTGGTGGATTCCCGACGATGTGGTGTTCGTCGATCAGCTCCCGCACACCGCCACCGGGAAGCTGCTCAAGACCAAGCTGCGTGAGGACTACAAGGATCACAATCTGCCGACGGCGTGACGCTGCGAGCAGCTTAGTGGCAGCTCATACGCCGCGCGAAGTGGCGCCACCACCTGCAGATCGAGCTGGCAGGATCGGCGGCCTCGCGGTCTTCGTCTGGACCGGCACCAGTCGGCTCAGGAGAAGCCAGCAGCTCTGAGGCGACCTGCAAGGCTTCGGTCGAGTAGGTCATGGGATGGGACAGCGCGAACTGTGCGAGCGCCTCGCGGACGCGCGCCTGCTGCGCGATGCCTCCGGTCACCAGCATGCGATAAAGCTGTTCCGCACACGTGGTTCGGCCGCGCAACTGCACACCACATTGAGGGCAACGATCATTCACGGTAGGGCTCACGGGAAAAAAGCGGGGATTATCCCCGCTTTTTCTTCAACAACGTTGAGGTGTCGATTCAATAGGCGAACGGCAGCGGTACGCCAGCGCGTCCGTACACGACCGGCGCTCGCGTCTGGCCCGCGGCGTACGCCTTAGGCGTCGGCACCGCAGTGACAACGCTTTCCGCGCCGACGGGATACCCCGCGCGACCATACCAGGTGACGACGGTCTGACCAGGCGCACTGTCGTGCCCTTGAAGGTGCGACAACTGCTCGATTCGCTGTTCGGCGACGGGAATGCCCGCCCGCCCATACACTACCGGTCGGTCATCCGCCCGGGTGATCGAAGCGCTGGCTGCAACCGCGGTTGCGAGCACAGCAAACAACAACTTGCCTTTGGTTGCGTTCATTTTCTGCCTGCCTTCTAGTTGAGTTGAAGTGCCGATGGAGCGACTACTCCATGAGCAGGTAGAATACGCGCTTGGCGCAGCGCAATATTGAACGCGTTTGCCTTTGTTTGGAACGTTCTTGCTACGCGCGAAAGACCTTGTGCGGCAGGATGTTTTCACCCCTGCACGGTGATTTCCAGGTTGTCGATGAGGCGCGTATCACCCAGCTTGGCTGCGCCCAGAGCCACGAGCTCGCGGTCTCCGGGTTCCGGCGCAGTCAGCGTCGCCCGTCGGCGAACCACGACATAGTCCACACGCCAGCCGTGGCGCGCAAGTTCGGCATCGGCGGCAAACTCGATCGCTTCGAAATTGCGGTCGCCCTGCTCGACCACTCTTTTCACCTGGCTCAACACCTGAGACAGCCTCGGGGCTTCGCGGCGCTCCGCCTCACCCAGGTAGCGGTTGCGCGAGCTGAGCGCAAGCCCGTCCTCGGCGCGCCGCGTCTCTGCGGCGACGATCGCCACGGGTAACGCCAGCTGCTCCACCATGTGCTGCACGATGTGCAGCTGCTGGTAGTCCTTTTTGCCGAAGACCGCGACCTGCGGCTGCACGATGTTGAAGAGCTTCAGCACCACGGTCGCCATGCCGCGAAAGTGTCCGGGCCGGAAGCGTCCTTCCAGCTTGTTCGCAATCGCCGGGGGCTCTACGACGAAGGTCTGCGGCTGCGGATACATCTGTGCTTCATCGGGATGGAACACGACATGCACGCCATGTGCAGACAGCTTCTCGCAATCCTCCTCGAAGGTGCGCGGATAGCGCTCGAAGTCCTCGCCACCGGTAAACTGCATTCGGTTTACGAAGATCGTGGTCACCACGAGCGGCGCTTCGCTGTGCGCAATACCGATCAGGCGCAAATGACCGTCGTGGATGTTACCCATGGTGGGCACGCATGCAACGCGCGGCTCGCTCTTCAGACGGCGGCGGAGCTCCTCTATTGTTGTTATGACTTCCATATGAGCATGCATGAATTCTTTGCGCTTTTGCGTTGAGGTTCGGTTTTCGCCTTACCCCAAATTGAAAAACTCCCGCGGCCCGCGCATCCCCTCGATACGCTCCAACAATAAAGCAAAATCGGCGGCGCGATCAACAAAATTCAGGTTCTTGCTGTTGACGATCAGAATCGGCGCAGCATCGTAATCGTGGAAGAAGCGACCATACGCCGCGTTCAACCGGGTGAGATAGTCCTCGTTTATTCCCCGCTCATAAGCAGCGCCGCGTTTGCGCACACGCGCGATCAAGGTCTCCACCGGCGCCTGCAGACCGATCACCAGATCGGGCACCGCCACCTGCGGCGACAGGTGATCATAGATGTGCTGGTAGAGCGCGAGCTCATCGTCGGAGAGATTGATGCGTGCAAACAGCGGATCCTTGTCGAACAGGAAATCCGCGACGGTCGGGCGGGCGAACATGTCGAGCTGTTTTAAATCGGCGAGCTGATTCACGCGCTGGAACAAAAAGAACAACTGCGTGGCGAGCCCCCAGCGCCTGGTGTCCTGATAGAAGCCGGACAGGAATGGATTCTTTTCGGGCTGCTCGAGCAGAAGCTCCGCGCCGCTGTGCTCGGCAAGCCGGTGCGCCAGGCTGGTTTTGCCGGCACCGATTGGCCCTTCGACGGCGATGTAGCGAAATTTCAAGTTACTCTGCGTCAAGGCGTGTCACATCCTGTCTGGCCACGCAGGGCAGCAGATCGGCCGCTGCGCCGTGGCCGGGAATGATGACATCCGGGTTCAATTCCGCGAGCGGCACCAGCACGAAGGCACGCTCATGCATGCGCGGATGTGGAACCACGAGTCCTGGCTCATGCATGACCCGATCATCGTACAGCAGCAGATCGAGATCGAGGGTGCGTGCCGCGTTAGGCTCCGAGCGCTTGCGACCTTGCTTCGCCTCCAGATCCAGCAATGCGTGCAGCAGGTCCAAAGGTGCGAGCTGCGTGCGCAGCATCGCCACTGCATTCACGAAATCGGGCTGGTCGGTCTTGCCCACCGGGGCGCTGCGATACAGAGACGAGCGAGCGATGAGCTGGCTACACGGCAAGCGGGACAGCGCCTCGCATGCCTGCAGGAGCTGCCGCCGTGGTTGTTCGAGATTGCTGCCAAGCCCGACGTACGCCGTGGCGGCCGGGGACCCCGCGCCCATACTACGAGCCTGCAGGAACCGCCTCGTTGCCTGCGGCCGGTCGCGGCTTGCGGCGGCGGCGCTTGCGCTTGGCGCCTTCGTGATCGGGCATCAGCATGCGCGCTCGCTCTTCCTCGCCGGCGTCTTTGAAGCGATCCCACCAGGCCCACACTTCCTGGTCCACCTCGCCGCTCTCGCAGCGCAGTTGCAGGAAATCGAACCCGGCGCGAAAGCGCGGATGCTCCAGCAGTCGGTACGGGCGCCGCCCCGATCGCTGCAGCAGACGCGGCTGCAGGACCCAGATTTCCTTCATATCGGTGGTGAAGCGGCGCGGAATCGCAAGCTTCTCCACCTGGAGCGCGACCATATCGTCCATCGCCTGATGCAGAGCTGGAATCGGCTTGACGCCTTCGGCTTCTGCGGCCTTCCACGCCGCCAGCACTTCATGCCACAGCAGCGCCGCGAACAGGAAACCGGGAGACACCGGCTTGTCTTCGCGCACGCGCTCATCGGTTTTCTCCAGCGCCAGCATAACGAAGCGTTCGCCCAGCGGCTGCTCGAGAATGACGTCGAGCATCGGCAACACACCGTGGTGCAGCCCTTCTTTGCGCAAGCGCAGGACACAGTCGCGTGCATGCCCCGAGAGGAGCAGCTTCAGCATCTCCTCGAACAGCCGCGCCGGGGGGACGTTTTGTATCAGGGCGGCCAGGTGCTTGATCGGCGCGCGCGTCTTCGGCTCGATCTCGCCGTCCATCTTCGCGGCCAGCCGCACGGCACGCAGCATGCGCACCGGATCCTCGCGATAGCGCTGCTCGGGATCGCCGATGATGCGAATCAGGCGTTTTTTCAGGTCTGCGACGCCGTTGGTGTAGTCCAGAATTTCCTGCGTCGAGGGATCGTAGAACAGCGCATTGATGGTGAAGTCGCGGCGCAGCGCATCTTCTTCCTGCGAGCCGAACACGTT
>JBGQKF010000094.1:0-11119 GCA_041499435.1 Gammaproteobacteria bacterium | reverse complement strand
TCGAGCAGTGAGCGGGTGTCGATGGTCAAAGCCGGCAACCGGCGCGCGGCGTTAGCCGAAGCGTCTCCCTCGTCGCCAGCAGCGGCGCCGGCAGCGCCTGCAAGCGAGGGCGCACCTGCGGCGCCGAAGGCAGTCCGCGACAAGCTCGAGAAGCTCGGCGTGCGCCGCCAGCTCGACCTCATATTGCATCTGCCGCTGCGCTACGAGGACGAGACCAGGCTCGCACGGCTGGCCGACGCGCGCAGCGGCGCGACGGTTCAGCTCGAATGCGAGGTCGAGCACACCTCGGTGCAGTTCCGACCCAAGCGCACGCTGGTGTGCCGCGTACGCGAGGGCGACGAGATCCTGCATCTGCGCTTTTTCAATTTCTATCCGAGCCAGCAGAAACAGCTTGCGCCCGGTACGCGTTTGCGACTGATGGGCGAACTGCGCAAGGGCTTCTTCGGCGCCGAGATGGTCCATCCACGCTATCGCGTGGTGCGCAGTGGCGATCCGCTGCCACAGGCGCTCACGCCCGTGTATCCGACCACAGCCGGGCTTGCGCAAACGTTGCTGCGCAAGCTGGTGGAGCAGGCGCTCGACGAAGTGGAGCTCGCAGACACGCTGCCCGCAGAGCTCACCGGCAAGCTGCGACTGCCTTCGTTCAAACAGAGCATCGTCTATCTGCACAACCCGCCGACCGACGCGCGCATGGAGCTGCTGCAGGAGCGCACACATCCCGCGTGGCGCCGGATCAAATTCGACGAGCTGCTGGCGCAACAGCTTTCGATGCGACTCCATCACCGGCGCCGGCAGACCGTAGCCGCGCCACGCCTGCCGGAGCATCGCCTTCTGCCGCCACGCCTTCTCACCGCATTGCCGTTCTCGCTGACGCGCGCACAGCAACGGGCGCTCCGCGAAATTCGCGCGGATCTGGAAAAGCCGCACCCGATGCAGCGCCTCCTGCAGGGCGATGTCGGCAGCGGCAAGACCGTGGTTGCGGCGCTGGCGGCTTTGCAGGCCGTGGAAAGCGGCTATCAAGTTGCAGTGATGGCGCCGACCGAAATACTCGCCGAGCAGCATTACGCCAAGTTCGCGCAGTGGCTGGTCCCGCTCGGCGTCGACGTAGCCTGGCTGGCCGGTACGCTCAAGCGCAAGGAAAAGCGCGAACAGCTCGCGCGCGTTTCCGGGGGCACGGCGCAAGTCGTCGTTGGCACACATGCGTTGTTTCAGGACCAGGTGGAGTTCGCCAGGCTGGGGCTTGCGATCGTCGATGAACAGCACCGCTTCGGCGTCCAGCAGCGCATGGCGCTGCGCTCTAAGGGAGAGCGCGCGACCGAGCAGCCGCATCAGCTGATGATGAGCGCAACCCCGATTCCGCGCACGCTGGCGATGAGCTTCTATGCCGATCTGGACGTTTCGGTGATCGACGAGCTGCCGCCGGGGCGCGTGCCGGTGCTGACCAAGCTGGTTGCCGAAACACGGCGCGAGGATGTAGTCGGGCGTGTGCGCGATGCCTGTATGGGTGGACGGCAGGCCTACTGGGTATGTCCGCTGATCGAAGAGTCCGAGGCGCTGCAGCTGCAGACCGCGCTCGATACATTCCAGCGCATCCGCGACACCTTCCCCGATCTGCGCGTGGGGCTGGTGCACGGACGCATGCCCGGCGCCGACAAGGCGGTCGTCATGGCGGCCTTCAAGGCGGGGGAGGTGCAGCTGCTGGTTGCAACGACCGTGATCGAGGTGGGCGTAGACGTGCCCAACGCTTCGTTGCTGGTGATCGAGAACGCCGAGCGCATGGGGCTTGCGCAATTGCATCAGCTGCGTGGCCGCGTGGGGCGTGGCGCGGATGCGAGCGTGTGCATCTTGCTCTATCAGAATCCATTGTCGCCGACGGCGCGCGAACGGCTGCGCATCATTTTCGAGAACAGCGACGGCTTCGAGATCGCTCGTCACGATCTGCGCATTCGCGGACCTGGCGAGTTCTTCGGGGTGCGTCAGAGCGGGCTGCCGATGCTGCGCTTCGCCGACCTGCAGACCGACGTCGATCTGCTCGAGGCGGCGCGCGACGCCGCGCAGCAGCTGCTCGACCGCTGGCCGGCGCGCGCACAAGCGCATCTGCAGCGCTGGCTCGGCTCGCGGCAGGAATACCTGCGCGTGTGAGGTATGATTAGCCTCGTGTGAATGCTCCCTGCAAGCTGGCCGCAGCGGAGCTGCACCGGCGGAGTGAGAAGGCCCCGCCGTCGAACCAATAACGATGTCAGGCACGCAGCTCTTGCCCTCGATCTACCTGGTAGCAGCCGTCCCGCTGTTCTGGATTGCGGTGGGTCTGATTGGTCTCGCGCATCAGGCGCAGCGTGCCGAGCACGCGCGCCTGTATTTTCCGCTTGGGGCGGCGGGCGGCCTCGTGCTGGCGATGGCGGCGTATCCCGCTTTGTCGGGCGAGGCGCATGCGATCGTCCTGCCGCTTGGACTGCCCGATCTCCCGTTCCATCTGCGGCTGGACCACCTCTCCGCATTCTTTCTCATCCTACTGGGAGCGGTGAGCGCCGGGATCTCGCTCTACGCCGGGGATTATTTCGCGGTCAGCCGCTACGGCAACGTGCGGCTCATCTGTCTTCAATACCATCTGTTCCTCGCCAGCATGGCGTTCGTACTCCTTGCGGACGACGCCTACCTGTTCATGGTGGCGTGGGAAAGCATGGCGCTCGCCTCCTACTTTCTGGTCACCACCGATCATGAAGTCGATGAGATCCGACGCGCCGGGTTTCTGTATCTGATCGTTGCACACATCGGTGCGATTGCGATTCTGCTGTGCTTCGGCACGTTGCAGCTCGGCCAGTGGAGCTATACGTTCGACGCCATGCGCGGCAACACCCTCTCGACGGGCTGGGCTGCGGTGGCGTTTCTGCTGGCGCTCGTGGGCTATGGCGCCAAGGCGGGTTTCCTGCCCGTGCACATCTGGCTTCCGGAGGCGCATCCCGCCGCGCCGTCACCGGTTTCCGCTCTGATGAGCGGCGTCATGCTGAAGACGGCCATCTACGGACTGCTGCGCGTGACCTTCGACCTGTTGCACCAGCAGATCTGGTGGTGGGGGGTCGCGGCGCTCACGCTAGGATTGCTGACCGCGCTGTTCGGCGTGATGTTCGCCGCCGTGCAGACCGACATGAAGCGCCTGCTCGCCTACTCCTCGATCGAGAACATCGGCATCATCCTCGCCGGTACCGGACTCGCGATCCTGTTCCACAGCTACAACATGAATGTGCTGGCGGCGCTCGCGCTGTCCGCCACGCTGTTTCACTGCCTCAACCACGCCCTGTTCAAGAGCCTGCTGTTCCTGACCACCGGATCGGTGATGCACGCGACCAGTCATCGTAGTCTGGGCAAGCTCGGTGGTTTGATCCGCAGCATGCCCTGGGTGGCGGCGATTGCACTCATCGGCACGCTGGCGATCGCCGGTCTGCCACCGCTCAACGGCTTTGCCTCCGAGTGGATGCTGTTCCAGGCGTTCCTGCTCACACCGAACCTGCCCAATACCTACCTCAATATGCTGGTGCCGGTGGGGACCGCTGCCTTCGCGCTCGCAGTGGCGCTTGCCGGATACGTGATGGTGAAGTTCTATGGCATCGTGTTTCTCGGCCTGCCGCGCGAGCCGCTGGCCCACGCGCACGACGCCGGCCTGATGGAGCGCGCCGGTCTGTTGTGGCTCGCGCTGTGGTGCGTGGTGCTCGGCTTGCTGCCGGCGTTCGCCGTGTCCGCGCTCGATCCGCTGGTGCACATGCTGACTGAAGGCTTGCTCCAAGAGAGCATGCGCAAATCGAGCTGGCTGTTTCTCACCGCGAGCTCGCCGGAAAAGGCGAGCTACGGTCCGCTGTTGTTCCTGCTTGGCATCGTGCTCGTGTGGCTGGCGACGTTTCTGCTGGTGCGCCGGTTCTATCACGGGCGCGTGCGCCGGGCCGATCCGTGGGATTGCGGTTTTGCGGGATTGAATGCGCGGATGCAGGATTCCGCGGAAGGATTCGGGCAGCCGATCAAGCAGATCTTCGAGCCGTTCTTTCGCATCGAGCGCTCGCACCCGAGCCCGTTCGATGCGCGGCCCGCGTATTTCTCGCGCATCGACGATCGTTTCTGGTACTGGGTCTATGTGCCGGTGATCAGGCTCACCGAGACGCTGTCTGCACTGGTCGGCTGGCTGCATCAGGGTCGCATTCATGTCTACCTGATCTACAGCTTCGCAACATTGCTGGTTCTGCTGCTCCTCATCCAGTGATGAACCCCGGCTATTTCGTCTCGCAGCTGCTGCAGACGCTGCTCGCAGTGTTCCTGGCACCGCTCATGCTCGGCTGGGTGAATCAGTGCCGCGCGTGGCTGCAGAACAAGAGCGGGCCCGGCCTGCTGCAGCCGTATCGCCTGCTGCTCAAGCTGTTCCTGAAGGACGCAGTCATCGCACACAACGCGTCGTGGCTCTTCCGCCTGGCGCCTTACGTCGTCTTCAGCGGCATGGTGCTGGCGGTGAGCATCGTGCCGGTGCTGGCGACCGACCTGCCATTCTCACCGGCGGCGGACGTGATCGCCCTGGTAGGGTTGTTCGCCACAGCGCGCGTGTTCATGGCGCTGGCCGGCATGGACATCGGCACCGCCTTCGGCTCGATGGGCGCGCGCCGCGAGATGCTGGTGGCGAGCCTCGCCGAGCCTGCCCTGCTGATGGTGTTCTTCACCCCGGCTCTGATCAGCCAGTCCACTGCGCTCACCACCATCGTCGAGGCGCTCGGCCATCGCGAGCTCACGCTGTATCCGAGCATGGCGTTTGCGGCTGTCGCGTTCCTCATGGTGCTGCTGGCCGAGAATGCCCGCATCCCGGTGGACAATCCGGCCACACATCTGGAGCTCACCATGATCCATGAGGCGATGATCCTGGAGTACTCCGCGCGTCACCTCGCGCTCATGGAATGGGCGCATGCCATCAAGCTGATGACCTACATCTCCATCGGCATCGCGCTGTTCGTGCCCTGGGGGATCGCGCAGGCCGGCGACTGGGCGATGATGCCGCTGTCGGTTGGCGCGCTCATCGTCAAGCTGGTGCTCGCGGGGGCAGGCCTTGCGGGACTCGAGATGGTGTCGGCCAAGATGCGTATCTTCCGCGTACCGGAATTCTTAGGGATGGCGTTTCTGCTGGCGGTGCTCGGGATGCTCACTCACTTCCTGCTCGAGGTGAATCCGGCGTGAGCCTTTCGTTCACCAACCAGCTCATCGATCTGATGGCGGCGCTGCTGCTGCTCATCGCATTCGCCATGCTGTCGCAGCGGCGCATTCTGCGTTTGATACACCTGTTCGCAGCCCAGGGCCTGGTGCTGGCGGTCAACACCTTCATCGTCGCCTATGCCATCGCGCGGCCCGAGCTCTACATTTCTGCGCTGATCACGCTGGTGCTGAAGGTCATGGTGTTGCCCTGGCTGCTGCACCGGCTGATCGATCGCTTGAACGTACGCTGGGACGTGGAGACGCTGATCAACATTCCCACCACCCTGCTGGTGGGCATCGTGGTAGTGATCATCGCCTTCAATCTGGCGCTGCCGATCTCGCATCTGGCGGGCACGATTACGCGCAGCACGCTGGGCATCGCTATGGCGAGCGTGCTGCTGTCATTTCTGATGATGATCACACGCCGCAAGGCGGTGCCGCAGGTGATCGGCTTTCTCGCCATGGAGAACGGGTTGTTCTTCGCCGCCACCAGCGCCACGTACGGCATGCCGATGGTGGTCGAGCTCGGCATCGGCCTGGACGTGCTGGTGGCGACTTTCATCTTCGGCATCTTCTTCTTCCAGATTCGCGAGACGTTCGACAGTCTCGATATCCATCACCTGGAAAAGCTCAAGGACAAATGATCGAGATCCTGCTGGTCCTCGGGTTCCCCCTGCTCGGTGCGTTGCTGCTCGCGCTGTGGGGTAATCGTACCTGGGCGGCCGAGATGAATGCGTCGATGAGCCTGCTCACGCTGCTCGCCGCGGCTGCGCTCACCGCACGCACCATCGCGCTCGGTCCGATGACCGAAATTCGTGAGCTGTTCTTAGTCGATGCCTTCAATGTGTTCCTGGTGGCGCTCACCGCTCTGGTCGGCTTTACCACCTCGCTGTTCAGCCGCGTCTACATGCGCGTCGAGCAGGAGCGCGGCAAACTGTCGTCGACTCAGCTCCGGCTCTACCACAGCATGTATCAGATGTTCATGTTCACCATGCTGCTCGCGCTGCTCACCAACAACGTCGGCATTCTCTGGGTGGCGATGGAAGCGGCGACGCTGGCTACCGTCCTGCTGGTGAGCCTGTACCGCACGCCGGCCAGCATCGAAGCGGCGTGGAAATACTTCATCCTCTGCGGGGTGGGCATCGCTCAGGCGCTGTTCGGTACTATTCTGGTGTATCTGGCGGCGGAAAAAGTGCTGGGTGCGGGCGGCTCGTCGCTGCTCTGGACGCATCTGCACGCGGTGCGCAGTCAGCTTGAGCCCAACGTGCTGTCGATCGCTTTCGTCTTTCTCCTGGTCGGCTACGGCACCAAGGTGGGTCTGGTTCCGCTGCACAACTGGCTGCCCGATGCGCACGCGGAAGGCCCGACGCCGATCTCCGCGGTGCTCTCCGGCCTGCTGCTCAACGTGGCGTTGTACGCGGTGGTGCGTAACAAGATTCTGGTCGACGGCGCGCTCGCGAGCCATCTCGCCGGCAACCTGATGATGGGCTTCGGGCTGTTGTCGGTCGTGGTCGCGGCTTTTTTCCTCTCGCGGCAACGGGACGTGAAGCGCCTGTTCGCGTACTCGTCGATCGAGCACATGGGCATCGTGACGTTCGCATTCGGCATGGGCGGCCCGGTTGCCACATTTGCGGGCCTGCTGCACATGACGGCGCACTCACTCACCAAGTCGGCGATCTTTTTCGCCGTTGGCCATGCCGCGCAGAAGACCGGCACACAGCTGATCGAGCACATTCGCGGAATCATCAATACCAGCCCCGCGGTCGGGTGGGGCCTGATGATCGGCGCGCTCGCGATTCTCGGCGTGCCGCCGTTCGGCGTGTTCGCAAGCGAATTTCTGATTCTCACCACAGCGATGCGCGACCATCCGTGGGCCACGCCGATTCTGCTGGCTGCGCTGGGGGTCGCGTTCGCATCGATCTTCGGCAAGGTGCAATCGATGGTGTTCGGCGAGAGCACCGCGCGTCGTTTGCCGCACCCGCCCGCGGCGTTCCCGGTGTTCGTGCATCTTGCGATCGTGCTGGCGCTGGGCATTTATATTCCCCCCTACCTCGCCGATTGGTATCGTACGGCGGCCAGGATGCTCGGATGAGAATCGAAGACTTCGGCTTCGAGATGGAAGCGCTGCCGGCTGCCATGCCGGTGTGGCATGCCGAGGTCGACCCGGCCCAGTGGATCTCGGCGGCACAACAGGTCCGCAGCCACGGTGGCCGGCTGGTGGCCCTCTGGGGTGCCGATCAGTCGGACCGCGGACGTGCACTGGAAGTCCACCTGGCACTCACGGCGCGCACCGGCCTGCTGTGGCTCACGCTGCCGATCAGCGCGCCCGATGCCGGTGCCGAATTTCCCGATGTGGCCGCGATCTTTCCGCCGGCGGACCGCATGCAGCGCGCCGCGTTCGATCTGCTCGGCGTGCGCGCCACCAACGCGGCGGACTATCGCCAATGGCTGCGTCACGCAGCCTGGCCCGCCAACACGTTTCCGCTGCGCAAGAGCGTGAGCGCGCGCACGATGTTCGGCAAGGCCAGGGACGATTATCCGTTCGTACCGGTCACCGGGGATGGTGTGCATGAAATTCCCGTGGGGCCGGTGCATGCCGGCATTATCGAGCCGGGTCACTTCCGCTTTTCGGTGGTGGGCGAGCGCGTGCTGCGATTGGAAGAGCGGCTGGGTTACAAGCACAAGGGGATCGAAAAGAGATTCGAGGCGTTGAGCCTGGCAGAAGGCGCGCGTCTCGCTGGACGTGTGAGCGGCGATTCGACGGTGGCTTACGCATGGGCGTATGCGATGGCGGCTGAAAGTGCTGCAGCGGTAACGCCGCCCGCGCGTGCGTGCTGGTTGCGCGCGCTGTTGCTCGAACGCGAACGGATCGCCAATCATCTGGGCGATCTCGGCTACATCGGCAACGATGCCGGGGTCGCGTTCGCGCTGGCACAGTGTTCGCGCCTCAAGGAAGACGTGCTGCGGCTGAATCAAAGCTGGACTGGACATCGCTACGCGATGGACGCCATCGTCCCGGGCGGCGTCGCCTGCAATCTCGAACCGCAAGTCGCACAAACGATGCGCGAAAAGAATAGCGCGCTGGCCGGGGAAGTGCGGCAGATCAAGGGCATCTTCGATGACCATCCCGGCCTGCAGGACCGCTTGATCGGCACAGGCCGGGTGCTACCGGAGCTTGCCGACCGGCTCGGTCTGTGCGGGCTGGCGGGCCGTGCGAGCGGCGCGGCGTGGGATCTGCGCGTTCAGTTCCCGTGCACGCCTTATGACCAGCTCGACGTACACGTCGCGACCCATCGCAATGGCGATGCGGCGGCCCGCACCATCGTGCGCTTCGAGGAAGTGCTCGAATCCCTTGAATTGTGCTCGGCCATGCTCGATCGCATGCCCGCCGGCGAGCTGCGCATGGAGATGCCTATGCCGCGCGATGGCAGTGTCGGCATCGGCTGGGTGGAAGGCTGGCGCGGCGAGGTGATGATCGCGCTCGAGGCCGGGCCGGAGGGCACGCTGCGCCGCGTGCATCCGCACGATCCGTCCTGGCAGAACTGGCCGCTACTCGAGCATGCGGTGATCGGCAATATCGTTCCGGATTTTCCGCTGATCAACAAGTCGTTCAATCTGAGCTATAGCGGGGTGGATCTGTAGTTGAAGGGGGTTATTTTGTATGTACCGCATACTGAAGAAAATCACCAGCACCGGCATCGTTACCGAGCCGCCGCCAGCACCGGACGAGGCGCTGCGCACCGTTCAGCAGCGCCTGTCCGAAGCGGTGTTGCAAGCCTTCGGCCGCGCGCTCACCATCCGGCATGTGGATCCCGGATCGTGCAATGGCTGCGAGCTCGAGATTCACGCGATGAACAATCCTTACTACAACCTCGAAGGTCTGGGCATCCGTTTCGTGGCGAGTCCGCGCCATGCCGACATGCTGCTCGTCACCGGGCCGGTGTCGCGCCACATGGAGACGGCGCTGCGTCGCACGTACGATGCGGTGCCGGAACCCAAGCTCGTGGTCGCGATTGGCGATTGCGGCTGCACCGGCGGCATCTTCGGGGAGAGCTACGCGAGCTGTGGTCGTGTTGCAAACGTGATACCCGTCGATGTTGCCGTGCCCGGGTGCCCGCCCACGCCGCTCGCCATCATGTCCGGCATTCTGACCGCGATCAAATTGCGCGTTCCTGCTTGAATCTCGCGAGTCTTCTGCAGCGGCTCGATCACTACGAAAAGCTGCTGCGCCTCGACAAGCCGATCGGCATTCTGCTGCTGCTCTGGCCGACGCTGTGGGCGCTGTGGCTGAGTGCAAATGGCCAGCCGAACTGGAAGATTGTCTGGATCTTCGTGCTGGGGACGGTGCTGATGCGCTCAGCCGGTGTAGCGGTCAACGACTTTGCCGACCGCCGTTTCGATCCGCACGTGGAGCGCACGAGAAATCGTCCACTGGCGACCGGTGCGATCAAGCCGGTCGAGGCTTTGCTCCTCGCCGCGGTGCTTGCGCTGATCGCATTCGCGCTGATCCTTCCGCTCGGGCGTGAGGTGATCCTGCTGTCGTTCTGCGCGCTGTTCCTTGCCGTGAGCTATCCGTTCACGAAGCGCTTTTTCGTTTTGCCGCAGGCGTATCTCGGCGTGGCTTTCGGGTTCGGTATTCCGATGGCTTACGCCGCGCACCTAGGCCAAGTCCCGCTGATCGGCTGGGTTCTGCTGCTCGTCAACATCGCATGGACCATCGCCTACGACACGGAGTATTCGATGGCGGATCGCGCGGATGATGTGAAGCTCGGAATCAAGACCTCGGCGATCTTGTTCGACCGTTTCGACGTCGCCGCAGTCATGGCGTGCCACACTGTGTTTCTCGCGGTTATGTGCTGGGTGGGCTGGCGGCTGAGGTTGGCGTGGCCCTACTACATCGGGCTGTCAGGTGCGGCAGTGTTCGCGGTCAAACAGTATTTCCTGATCCGCACGCGTGACCCGCAGCGCTGCTTCCGTGCTTTCCTGAATAACAACTGGCTGGGCGGCGCCGTGTTCTGCGGAATTGTCCTGGCTGGTCTGTTGCCTACGCAATGAGAGTTGCCGCAGACTGGCGCTCATCCTATAGTCGCAACACTGTAATCAACTTATAAGGAGACCCAGTGGAGCTCGGTCTGGCAGGCAAAGTCGTTCTGATCACCGGCGGCAGCAAGGGCATCGGGCTTGCGTGCGCGCGCGCATTTCTCGCTGAAGGGGCGAAGGTCGCGATCGCTTCCCGCAACCGGGAAAATCTCGAGCGTGCGCTCGCAGGCAGTGGCGCAACACTGTCGATCGTCGCCGATCTCACGCGCAGCGAGGCGGCGCGTGAGATGGTGCGCGAATGCCAGGACAAGCTGGGCGACATCGACGTGCTGGTGAATTCCGCCGGCGCGGCGAAGCGCTATCTGCCCGACGATCTCGATGTCAATGCCTGGCATGCAGCAATGGACGCCAAGTACTTCACCTATATCCATGCCATGGATGCGGTGCTGCCGCAGATGGCGGCGCGCGGCGCCGGCAACGTGGTGAACATCATCGGCATGGGAGGCAAGGTCGCCACCTCGTACCATCTACCCGGTGGCGCGGCTAATTCGGCGCTGATGCTCGCTACCGTCGGGCTCGCGCAGGTCTATGGGCCGAAGGGGGTGCGCGTCAACGCGATCAATCCGGGCGCCACGCTCACCGATCGCGTCCGTGAGGCGCTGAGGATCGAGGCGATGGCGCGCAACGCCAGCGAGGATGAAGTGCTGGCACAGGGCCAGGCGCGCGTACCGCTGCGGCGCTACGCGACCTCGGAAGAGATCGCCAATGTCGCTCTGTTCCTCGCCTCCGACCGCGCGAGCTATGTCACCGGTGCTTTGGTGCCCATGGACGGCGGCTCGAATTCAGTGATCTAGCCCAG
>JBGQKF010000093.1:0-11136 GCA_041499435.1 Gammaproteobacteria bacterium | reverse complement strand
GACCAAAGACGACATGATCGATCATGCCGAGGAGCGCATCGCCGATCTCAAGGAGCGCGGTTATCAGCAGGCTGGCCTGTATGATCCGCCGGGTGTTGATGGCACGCACGTGATGTACGTGCTACAGCACGCCGACAAGCCGGAGCTCTATGGTTTGCCGAAAGATCCGAAGATCAGTCCGTGGGTCAGCGTGTGGAAGGGCGTGACCAAGCCGCTGGCAGTGGCCTCGCTTGGTTTGGCCGCGCTCGTGGCCTTCTTCCACTACGTGAAAGTGGGCCCCAACGAGGTTGAAGAAGGCGAAGAAGACGAGAAGGAGCACGTATGAGGAAACGCGACGTGATCCAGCGCTACAACGATGCGGAGCGCATCAATCACTGGATCGTAGCCATCACCTTCATCCTGCTGGCGCTATCCGGGCTGGCGCTGTTCCATCCCGCGTTCTTCTTCCTCACCAACCTGTTCGGCGGCGGGACCTGGGCGCGCATCCTGCATCCTTTCATCGGCCTGGTGATGTTCGTCGCCTTCCTCGTGCTGGCGCTGCGCGTGTGGCGGGCGAATCTGCTCGACAAGAACGACGAGCAGTGGCTGAAGCAGATCCCCGACGTGGTCGCCAACCGCGAGGAAAAGCTGCCGG
Source organism: Gammaproteobacteria bacterium (assembly GCA_041499435.1). Lineage (GTDB taxonomy): Bacteria > Pseudomonadota > Gammaproteobacteria > Burkholderiales > SHXO01 > SHXO01. The sequence continues at coordinate 10,502 of JBGQKF010000093.1, read as the reverse complement.
AAGTCGGCAAGTACAACGCCGGACAGAAGCTGCTGTTCTGGGTGCAGGTGGTGTGCTTGATTCTGCTGCTGCTGACCGGTATCGTGATCTGGCAACCCTACTTCGCCCCTGCGTTCAACATCATTGTGATCCGCATCGCGGTGGTGCTGCACGCGTTCAGCGCCTTCATTCTGATTCTCGGTATCATCATCCACATCTACGCCGGCATCTGGGTGAAGGGCAGCATTCGCGCCATGACGCGCGGCTGGGTCACCCGCGCCTGGGCCCGAAAGCATCACCCCGCGTGGTATCGGGAGGTGGCAAGCGGTGAGGGAATGCGGGAACGCTGATGCCATCTGACTTCACTCTTCACCCCTGCACATGTCCCAGATCATTCGCGACGGCTCGCTTGCCGGGCAGATCCCTGCCATCCCCGCCTTTCGTCCAGCATCGCCCTATGTGTTCGCGGAGCGCGCCGAGCGGCTTGCAGAGCTTGCTGCCGGCCATCCACTAGAAGGGTACCTGCGATTTGCGGCTTCATTGTCCGTCGCGCAGCATAAGCTGCTCGCCGCGCTTCCGGAGCTCGCCGTCCCCGACGAGATCATGCTCGCACACTGTCTCGAGCACGGGCTGCCGCCGCTCTCCGTCGACGGTCATCGTCGCGACCCGCTCTGGCGTGAAGCACTTACGCGTCTGATCGATTTGCTGGATCGCGCTGCGCTTCCGGCTGCGGGCGGCGCCGTGATTGACCGTCTGCCCGCTTTGTCGCCGGAGAAACTGGAAGCCGCAGCCGTGCATCTCCTCGCCGGCGCCTATGCCGACGTCGATCCCGCACAGGCACCGTTCGTCGGTGCGGCGCTGCAAGCCTACTGGGTGAAGATGGGGCTGCGACTCTCAGCAGCGGCGATGGGGACGCCCGCGCAAATCGGTCTATGTCCCGTTTGCGGCTCGCACCCGGTGGCTAGCGTGGTACGTATAGGCGGAGCGCAACAGGGTCTGCGCTATCTGGTGTGCTCCCTCTGCTGTTCCGAGTGGCATATGGTGCGGGTGAAGTGCTCTGCTTGCGGCTCGACCAAGGGGATTTCGTACTTCGGCGTCGAAGGCGCAGACGATGCAATCAAGGCCGAGTGCTGCGACCAGTGCAAGACGTATTTGAAGATTTTCTATCTGGAGAAGAACACGGGCCTCGTGCCCACCGCGGATGATCTCGCTTCGCTTGCTTTGGACATGCTGGTGGATGAGGCAGGTTACGACCGCCTGGGGCCGAACCTGCTGTTCGCGCCAGGGCACTCTGCTCAATAGGCGCGCTCGGCAACCCTGCGGCTGTCGTTTGCGGCCTTCCGGCGATGTAGAATCGGACCTGGTGTACTGATTCGAGCCGACTGCCTTTGAACAAGCCGCTATCGGGCTCTCTGCTGGCCCCGCGCGAAGGCGCCGCAGCGCTTCCGTCGGTTGATCGCATTCTGTGCCTTGCGTTCGTTCCGGCTCTACTGGAACGCTATGGAGATGCGTCGATCAACGACGCCGTGCGCGCGCTTCTGGCAGACAAGCGCCAAGCGATCGTCGCAGGGGCTGCGCCGCAATTGGCCTGGCCCCCCGGCGAGCAGTGGATCGAGACCGAGCTGCGCAGACGGCTGGAGGCCGCGAACGCCCCACAGCTACGCCGTGTGTTGAACCTTACCGGGGTCGTACTGCACACCAACCTCGGCCGCGCACCGATGCCTGACGAAGCCGTAGAGGCGGTCTCGCGGGCGATGCGCTCACCGGTCAACGTCGAGCTCGATTTGGAATCGGGCGGGCGCGGCGATCGAGATCTGCTCGTAGAGGGATTGCTGCGCGAGCTCACGGGCGCGCAAGCCGCGACGGTCGTCAACAACAATGCCGCCGCGGTGCTGCTCGCGCTCAATACGCTGGCACTCAAGAAAGAGGTGATCGTCTCGCGCGGCGAGCTGATCGAAATCGGCGGCGCGTTCCGCATGCCCGACATCATGGCTCGTGCAGGCGTCAAGCTGGTAGAGGTGGGAACGACCAACCGCACGCACCTGCACGACTACGAACAAGCGGTCGGCCGCAACACTGCACTGATCGCAAAGGTCCACGCCAGCAACTACGTTATCCAAGGTTTCACCGCACGGGTCGCAGAAGCGGAGCTCGCTTCGGTTGCGCACCGACACGAGGTCCCGCTGATGGTTGATCTGGGCAGCGGTTCGCTGGTGGATCTAACGCAGTACGGCCTGCCGAAAGAGCCGACTGTGCGCGAATCAATCGAAGCCGGCGCCGATGTCGTAACCTTCAGCGCAGACAAGCTGCTCGGCGGCCCGCAGGCGGGTGTCATCGTGGGTCGGTCGGAGCTCATCGCGCGCCTACGCAAGAATCCATTGAAGCGCGCGCTGCGCGTGGACAAGATGACTCTGGCTGCTCTCGAGGCGGTGCTGCTGCTCTATCGCAATCCGCAGAAACTCGCGCAACGCCTCACCACTTTGCGTTTGTTGACCCGTTCGCAAAGTGAGATCGAAGCACTGGGACGCCAGCTTCTCGCGCCGCTGCAAACTGCGCTGGCCGGAGGGGCCAGGGTGGAGCTGCGTAGCTGCCAGAGCCAGATCGGCAGCGGATCGTTTCCGGTCGAGCGGCTCCCCAGCGCAGCGCTGGTCATCTCTCCAGCAACCAAAGGCCGCGGCTCGGGTACGGCTCTCAAGATGCTCGCGAAGCAATTCCGCAGTCTCCCGATCACGGTCCTGGGCCGAGTTGGCGAAGGCGCGCTGTGGCTCGACCTGCGTTGTCTGGAAGGTGCAGACGAGTTCGTCGCGCAGCTCTGCGACTTGACGCGCGACGCGAGCAGCATCGGCGACTCGTAGCTCGCCCTAGTGATCGTCGGAACGGCAGGTCACATCGACCATGGCAAAACCGCTCTGGTGAAAGCGCTCACCGGCGTTGACGCGGATCGTCTGCCGGAAGAGAAAGCGCGCGGCATCACGCTCGACCTGGGCTACGCGTACACGCCTTTGCCCGACGGAGAGATCCTCGGTTTCATCGACGTTCCGGGCCACGAGAAGCTGGTGCGCAACATGCTCGCCGGGGCCACCGGCATCGATTACGTGTTGCTCGTAGTCGCAGCCGACGATGGACCGATGCCGCAAACCCGCGAGCATCTGCAGATCCTGGAGCTGCTCGGCTTGAGCCACGGCGCGGTTGCACTTACCAAGATCGACAGGGTAAGCCCGGCCCGTGTCGTACAATCCGAAGCCGAAGTACGAGTGCTGCTTTCCGGGACGGCACTGGCCGGATCACCGGTGTTCCGATTGTCCAGCGTGACCGGCGAAGGCGTTGCCGCGTTGAAGACGTTTCTGGAAAGCGAGGCAGCCCGCCTGGCACCTCGCGCCAGCGCGGGACATTTTCGTCTCGCCATCGACCGGTGTTTCACACTCCCTGGCGCAGGGACTGTCGTCACCGGAACGGTTTTCTCCGGGGCCGTATCGGTGGGTGACGCACTCGTCCTCTCTCCGCCCGGTCTCAAAGTGCGCGTGCGTTCTCTGCACGCGCAGAATCAACCCGCAGAGCATGGCACGGCCGGTCAGCGCTGTGCCCTCAACCTGGTGGGCGAGGGGTTCGATAGAAGCAAAGTGCAGCGCGGTCACTGGGTGCTTGCTCCGCCGATTCATGCCCCCAGCCAGCGCATCGATGTCCAGCTCAGCGTCCTGGCTGCCGAAGAACGGCCGCTCGTGCATTGGACCCCGGTACATCTTCATCTTGCCGCTGCGGAAGCGATGGGGCGAGTGGCGTTGCTCGAAGGGGAGCGTCTTGCTCCGAGCGAGACAGCGCTCGCTGAAATCGTGCTCGATCGGCCCATCGGGGCATTGCGCGGCGATCGCTTCGTGATCCGTGACCAGTCGGCCCTGCGCACTGTGGGCGGGGGCTTGGTACTCGACCCCTTTCCGCCTTCACGCGGACGGCGGGCTCCCGCGCGACTGGAGCTGCTGCGCAGTTGCTCTACAGCGCATCCCGCGAAAGCCTTGGAAGTGGCGCTCCAGCACAGCAGGCTCGGCGTAGATCTCGAGCGTTTCGCGCTGAACTGGAATCTCACCGAGCCTGAGATCGAGTTGTTGCCCACAGGCGAACATCACGTCGTGCGTGAGGCTGGTGGTCGCCAGATCTTTTCGCGCACCACATGGTCCGCGCTACAGGATAGGGCGTGCAAGGCATTGGCGGATGAGCACGCGCGCATGCCGGACATGGTCGGCGTAGGACGCGAGCGGCTGTGCCGCCTCGCGTTCCCAGGATTGGCGCGCGCCGCCTATGCCGAGCTGATAACCGGCCTGCTGGAAACAGGGCAGATCGCGCAGACTGGTGCGTGGCTGCATACGCCTGAGCACCATGTTCAGCTCACCGCCGGCGACCTCGGACTCTGGCAGAAGGTCGCGCCGCTGCTCGAACAGGATGCATTCCATCCTCCACGCGTGCGCGACCTCGGCCAGGTGCTGCATACCGACGAAAACACGATGCGACAGCTGCTCATCCGCGTGGCACGCATCGGAGAAGTCTACCCCGTGGCGCACGATCATTACTTCACGCAGCGCGCCGTACAGCGGCTGGCTCAAATTGCATGCGATGCCGCGGCAGAGCATGGCAGCGTCAACGCCGCTGCCTTTCGCGATCGGATCGGAACGGGCCGGAAGCTGGCGATCCAGATCCTGGAGTTTTTTGACCACATCGGATTCACTCGGCGCGCCGGTGACCGTCACCTGCTGCGCCAACCTGATCTATTCAGCGCGCAGTCGCGTGTTACTGAGCCCAGCTGAGCTGTGCATTTGCCAGAAGCGTCACGCTTCAGCACTGCGCACGTTATCATTGTTGGATTTTCACGCGCTTCGAAGTCCAAGGAAGAGTAGCGTTCCCCGGTGGGGCGGTCAGACTTCAAATCTGGCGAGGGCCGTCAGACGATCCTCGGTGGGTTCGACTCCCACGCTCTTCCGCCAATTGGGGATCAGGAAACTGCGACGCTGGCCATTCTTCCATCAAGTTCCTTCTGGAGCGCCGCCTATTTCCTCCATGGCGGCCCAACATATTCCGATCGCATCCAGGGGTACAGGGGTACCAGGGTCGCAAGCTGTCTCATCTGGCGCTTCTGGCGCAGTGGCAGGAGCTGCTCGCAGGGCTACCCAATACCTGAGGCTCCGCATGCCGTCACTCGATTCTGTTTATCATTTGCGCCACCGACGCGAAGGAGGGTGAATGGCCCAGACAAGCATGTTGGCGCGCATGGTCGCGCTGGTGGGTGATGCGGCGATCGCATGGCGGCGGATGCAAGGCCCCATGCCCGAGGAAGCGGTGGGTACCACGCCCACCATCCCCGCGGGCAAACCGCAAGGGCGCATCCCGACGCTCAAGATGCCCACTGCGCGCGGCTGGGGGCAAGGACAGAGGCCGGTGGCCGCGCCGGGCTTGAAGGTGAACGCGTTCGCCAGCGGCCTGAAGCATCCGCGCTGGATCTGCGTGCTGCCCAATGGCGACGTTACCGTCGCCGAGGCGCTTTTCATGCCGGGGCCGCGGCGCTCGGTGTTCGACCATGCGATGGTCGCCACTATGAAGCGCGCCGCGGCCATCGGCCCGAGCCCGAATCGCATCACGCTGCTGCGCGACGCCGATCGCGACGGTATCGCCGAAACCCGCGAGGCTTTGCTCGAAGGCTTGAGCCAGCCGTTTGGGATGGCGCTGCTGGGCGAGACGTTTTACGTGGGCAATACCGACGGTGTGGTGGTCTTTCCGTACACCACCGGAACCACGCGCATCACCGCACCGGGGCGCAAGCTCACGTCATTCAAACCCGGCGGACATTGGACGCGCAGCCTGCTGCTCAGCCCCGATGGGCGCAAGCTCTACGTCGGCGTGGGGTCGCTGACCAATATCGGCGACTTGGGTTTCGAGGTGGAAGAAGGCCGTGCGTGCATCTATGAGGTGGACCTCGCCAGTGCCAGCAGCCGCGTCTACGCGTCGGGCCTGCGCAACCCGGTAGGGCTAGCGTGGGAGCCCCACGCAGGTGAGCTGTGGACGGTGGTCAACGAGCGCGACGGCCTGGGCGACGAAACGCCGCCGGACTACCTGACCTCAGTGCGCGACGGCGGCTTCTACGGCTGGCCGTATTGCTACTGGGGCCAGACGGTGGACGACCGCGTGCTGCAAGACCCGACGATGGTCGCCAAGGCCCTCACCCCTGACTACGCATTGGGTGGACACACTGCATCGCTGGGTCTCTGCTGGCTACCCGCCGGCACGCTGCCGGGGTTTGCTGACGGCATGGCGATCGGCCAGCATGGCTCGTGGAACCGCAGCAAGCTCAGCGGCTACCGCGTGGTGTTCGTGCCGTTCACCCACGGCCGCCCCAGCGGCCCGCCGCGAGACATCCTGACGGGTTTTCTCGCGCCGGACGAACGCGAGTCGTACGGGCGGCCGGTGGGCGTGGCGATCGGGCCCGATCAGGCGTCGCTGCTAGTGGCGGACGATGTGGGTGATGTGATCTGGCGGGTGATGGGGGCTTAAGCCCCTCATGCTGGCTTGATGAACTTCATCCGCTAGCGCTCGAAGCACTGCTTATGGCCGACAGTGTGAGTTCGCAACGAAGCCCGTAAGCTGCCGCTCGCGTCAAAGGCCTCCCATTTCCAAGGGCAGCTTTCAGCGACCACGGGGAACCGCGGCTGTCGGCCGTGAACCGACATTCGTGGATCCCGCCCATTGCGCCGGTAAGCAGATATTCGGCCTTGCACCAGCCCGGCTCCGCAGGGCTAAGAAAACTGGGAGCTGAGCAGGTGGGCCGGCACAGGTCGCACGACAGCACCGCGCGATGCTACTTGCGGCCCACCTCACCTTGAATGACCGTCACGGCTAGCGAGCCGCGAGATCTCGCCTAGGGCTTGTAACTGGAGTAGCCCGGCCCCGTCTTGTCGTAAACATTGAAGAACTCATCTGGCATGATCGCGGCGACCCCACGACGGGGGGGGTGGTGGGTCCCCTGGCGCTCGTGAAGAGCAACGAACTCCCACCGCGTTCAGTCCTTAGATCTGCATCCCAAGAGGATCCGAACCCGGTTACGACCCTAACAGGGGTGCCGGGGCGGAAAGTTTTACCGCGCTTCTTCTTGCCGACTTTAGGTTCGTTCCCGGTTCACCGGATCTGCACCGCGTTTGCATTTGCCTGTTGTTCACGGTGGCAATCCCAGCTTCGTGCGAGAGGCGATGCAGAGCCGAGGACGAACATCGCTGGGGGGAAGACCTATTACACCGACACGCGGGACCTCCGAGAGTGACACCAAGGGTTGGGTACTCTGCGCCGCTAACATCAGAACAGGGTCGCAGCGCCGCAGTTGGCGCTGCCGCTTCTGGCTGCCCACACGTTGGGAGTCGGGGTGGTATCGATGCAGCCCTGCGCCCCGGTCGCCACGGGTGCTGTCGCACCGGCCGCAGCGTAGGTCGAGAATTGGAAAATGCCGGTATAGGGCAGCCCGTCGTCGAGCTTACGGTCAACCTCGGAAATGGTCTCTACCGGAATTTGCGCACCGGTTTTGAGATTGTGCTTTAACGGCGGCGTGCCTTGTCCGTACTGCTGATCGGTCTCCAGATCGAGGTAAGAGCCGTAGGGACTCTTAGGCGTGGTTGCGTCGGTCGCAGCAGTGTCGGCGAAGGTATAGCTACCGTTGAGAAATCCGGACGAGGCCAAATGACTCCAGACTAGCGTTTCCTCGTGGGTCACGCTACTGTTGATCGGCGTTGCAGCGCTTTCTATGCGGCCGTTGCCGTTGCCGTTTGAACAGGGGCTAGCGCCGCAGTTGATGTTCGTATCAGCCGATGCGTAATCCCCGGGTAGCGCGCGGTAACGATCCTGGAAAGCGAAGAACGCGGCTTTGATGTCGTCCTGCTGGGAAATCAGGTTGCGAACGCGTGCGCCAGTGATCAACTCCTGTCCTTTGAGGATACCCCCGATCAACAAGCCAATGATCACCAGAGCGATAGCGATTTCAATGAGCGTGAAGCCCTGGGTGTAGCGTCTCATGATCCCTCCTTAATATCTTGGAAATCTCGAACTCTTTACAATCGCCCATCGCCTCCCGGATCTGAGCGCTCAGCCCGCTCTTGCACAGCTACAAGCGAATGTTAACGCAATCGGTCGCTGCCCATAGCTTTCTAGGGCGGAACCGCGATCGGCCTTGCCTTTCAGATCTCGACATCGTCGGCGCTATCGTCGCCCATCGCGGCTTTGGCCCGCCACTAGCAAAGTCCACTTCGACTCCGGGTAGACCACTCGGTCAATCCACCGGGATCCCGCGTGCGCTCGAAACTTCGACCGGCGAGACCGGCGGCGCATGATTTCCCCAGGACTGACGAACGTAGCTCACCACGGCGGCGATCTCCTGATCGCTCAAGTCCTGGCCGAACGGCGGCATCCCATAGGGGCGCGGATTACCCTCTGTGCTGGGCGGAAAGCCACCGTTCACGACGATGCGGATGGCATTGACAGGATAGCGCATCAGAATCGCCTCGTTGTTCACCAAAGGCGGATAGATGCGCGGCACGCCTTCACCGTGCCGCTGATGGCAATCGGCGCAGTGGTTCTCGTAGAGCTTGCCGCCCTGGCGCATCATGGCTTCCGCCTGCGCGGCCGGCACCTTGACCTGGGACGGTTCGGGCGGCTCACCGCTTTGCGTCTGCGCCTTCAAGTAGGTCGCGATTGCCGCCAGGTCCTCCTGCGTCAGATATTGCAGACTGTCATGGACCACGGTCCCCATCGGTCCGAACACTGCGCCGCGCTCGGACACACCGGTTTCCAGTAGATCGACCACCTCTTCGATCTCCCAGTCGCCCAAGCCGGTCTCGCGGTTGGAGGTGAGCGAGGGCGCATACCAATTCTGCACCGGGATCAGCCCGCCGACGATCTCGTTGTCGCCCGGCACGGCACCCAGAGCATTGCGCGTGCTGTGGCACACGTCGCAGTGGCCGAGGCCCGTGACCAGATAGGCCCCGCGATTCCATTGCGCATCGCGCGCCGGGTCGTTTGCATATTCCCCCGGATGAAAATACAGCGCGCGCCAAGCGGACAGCAGCTTCCGCTGGTTGTAAGGGAACCGGAGCTCGTGCGCACGCCGTGCCTGGCGCACGGGCTTCACCGTTCGCAGATAGGCGAACAAATCGTCCGCGTCCGCCCGTGAGACCCTGGTGTAGTTGGTATACGGAAAGGCCGGATACAGCAGTGTCGCGTCTTTGGATTTTCCCTCGTGCATGGCGCGCCAGAAGTCGTCCGCGCTCCAGGTGCCGATGCCCGTCTGCGTATCCGGGGTGATATTCGGTGCAAAGAACACGCCGAACGGCGTCGGGATCGCCACACCGCCGGCATAGGGTTCTCCACCGCGAGCAGTGTGGCAAGCGGCGCAATCGCCTGCGCGCGCGAGATATGCGCCATGTGCAATTCTGCTGGTCTGATCTCCGGCGATGACGGGCAGCGATGCGGACGGAGGCTCCCGCAAAACCACCCATGCGGTCGCTATCGCGGCAATCGAAACCAGCCCACCGATGATCGCGTAGCGCCTCATATGGCTCGTATTAGCGTTGAGTCACGCTGCCGCACTCGAGCGGCAGTTTGCCGGGATCGGCGAGTCTCACCGGTGCGCTCTTCGGAGCCGGCTGCGCTGCCAGCCATGCAGCGACCGCCGAGATCTCCTCGGGACCGAGCAGCCCAGCCACCTGCGCCATGCAATCAGGCTCCTTCGCACGCCGATGCCGGGCTCGCCATGCACCCATCTGCCGCCCGATGTACAACGGCGACAGGCCGAGCAGGCCCGGAATCGCGGGCGCCATTCCGGTGAGCGATTGACCGTGACAATCGATGCAGGGCGGCAGATGTCGAGCGGAATCGCCGTGCGTAACGAGCGCCTCTCCGCGCGTCAGTACCGCAACGGAAGCGCCCATTGCCGGCGGCGGATAGGGCGGGCGTAAGTTTGCATAGTACTGCGCAACCTCCCGTAGATAAGCGTCGGAGAGATAGCTCACCATATAGTTCATCACCGCGTAGCGGCGCCGGCCTTCGCGGAAATTGATGAGTTGATTATAGAGATAGCCGTCGGGCTTGCCCGCCAGGCGCGGATAGACTTCGTTCTTCTTCGTGCCTTCGCCCTGCTTGCCGTGGCATGCGGCACAGGCCAGCAGGCGCTGTTCCAACGTGTCCGGCACTTCGGCCGGCCGCGGTCCGATAGCCATCGCCCGGGCGGCGAGGCCCAGCAACAATGCCATGAGAATGGTGCGAAGCTGCGCCATGCGGGAAAGCATACGCGTCTTTGCGAGTGTGCACGCGAGCCAAGCCGGGCGTGTAATGATCACGCGTCGCCCGGAGACGATCGCGTTGGCCGACGGCCTCATCAGGCGAGGCCCGGGATCGATGCAGTCGTTCGCCACCGTGCCGGGGCTCTGCCGCCGCGAGCGATCGCGAACTTCACCGGTCGGGGTACGCGCCCAGCGTCGAACAATTTCGCGTCGTACCTCTTG
>JBGQKF010000092.1:0-11142 GCA_041499435.1 Gammaproteobacteria bacterium | reverse complement strand
GCGCCCCAGCGCTCGCCTTTGAGCCGATAGCCCAGACCGATGGTCTGCGTGCCTTCGTGGTACAGCTCCTTGATGACATCCCGGTAATAGTTGGTGTTGCTCTGGAGGAAGAACAGGGAACTCAAGTTGTGGCGGTATTGAAACTGCGCGGTCAGCAGCTGATCGGTCTTCTGGGTCGTGTTGTTCTCGAAGACATCCTCGGCGTAGTCGTAGCGCCCCGTGATCAGGTACTCATCGCCGTCCTGCTCTTTTTTCTCGGAGCGGAAACGAACGTTCAGGGTGTTGTCGTTATCTTCTCCCCGCCGTGCCGTGAAGCCCGCATGCAACGAGGTTTTCCAGCCTTTGAGCGGATTGATCTTCGCGAGGTAGGCCCCCACGCGGTCGAGCGCATCGGGCTCAGTGTTCTGTTCGGAGACCACGGACTCCGCGCGCGAGCCCGCGTCCGCTGGCTTGGACGAAGTTGCCGGCACCGGCGTGCGCTCGAGCTCGGCGATAGCATCGCGGCTCACGGTCATGGGACCGAAGGTCAGCGAGTTGAATATCACCGCCTCGGGCGTCTCCTGCACGATGGTGCCTTGAAGCGTCTCGCCGCTGCGGGTGACCAGCCGGTCGGCATCGGCGCACGCGGGTGCCAGGAGCATGCTGGCGCAGCCCGCCGCCAGCCACCACCGACCGCGGCCGCCGGCCTTCACAACTTGCATATCACAACCTGCGCAGTTCGCTGTCGTGAGCGCCCCAGGGCTTTCGTCAGCTCGTTGAACATGCATGCCGATATCCGCTGCACGAGGTGATCAGCCTCGTCTTATAGGCTGTCGCTCTTCGCTTGTTTGCTCGCAACCGGATCGGAAAAGAACTGCACCGCCGGTCTGGTCACGCAAACGCGCCCGCGAGCGTATCACGTGGACACGACAGCGGGCTACCCGCTCCAACACGGCGTTCAGGCACGCGATTGGCTTTGTGCCGTGGCATGCATCCCACAAGGAGTTACCAATGAAGTCGAAACCCTCGCTCGCGGTCAGCGCGTTGTACTTGTGCCTGCTCGCCGCGCCGGCGGCGGCGCAGACCATGTACAAGTCGACTATGCCGGATGGCAAAGTCCTGTACTCCGCCCAGCCGGAGCCGGGCGCGAAGAAGGTCGAAAAGATGGCGCCCAATACGCAGAACTCCGGTATACAACTCAGCACCCCAGATCAGAAACGCGACCTGGACCACCGCGAGTCGCAGCGCCAGGAGGAAGCCTCGCGGCGTCAGGCCGAGCTCGATCAGCTCAAGGATGCGCTTACCAAGGCCGAGGCGGCTCGCGACGCCGGGAAAGAACCCCAGGAGGGCGACTTCATCGGCAACGCGCGCGGCGGCATGCGCCTCAACGAAGAATACCTGGAGCGACAGAAGACGCTGGAGGCCAATGTTCAAGATGCCCGCAAGCGCCTGGAAGAAGCACAGCAGGCGCGCTAGCTAGTCGGCGACCGTGATCCGGTTTCGACCCTGCGCTTTCGACGTGTATAACGCAGCGTCGGCACGCGCGATGAGCCCCGTGAGGTCCTCTCCCGGGCGGTAGGCCGCTACGCCGGCGGAGATGGTGATGTTCCCGACCGGCTCCTCGCTGTTCAGGCGGCGGATCCGGCTCTGCGAAAAGGCGAAGCGCAGTCGATCGGCCACCACCCGCGCGCCGGCTAGCGGCGTGCCCGGCAGCAGCAGTGCGAACTCTTCGCCCCCGTAGCGCGCAGCGACGTCCTGTCCCTTCACGGTGCTCTTGATCAGATGACCGATGCTGCGGATGACGGCATCGCCGAAGAGGTGGCCGAAGGTGTCGTTGATCAGCTTGAAGTGATCGATGTCGATCAACACGAGACAGGGGCCGACGCCGTTCTGATCGACGTTGGAGACCATGAGGTGCAAGCGCTCGTCGAATGCTTTGCGGTTGAGCAGCCCGGAGAGCCCGTCGATGATCGCCTCTTCGCGCGCGCGAATCAGCTCGCGCTTGAGCCGCTCCACCTCCTCTTGACTGCTATCCAGGCGCTCGGTGAGGGCACGGATCGATCCGTGTACATTGTGGATGTCGGCCACCATGGCTTCGATGCGCTCGTGCAGCACCGCTGCTGGCATGCCCGGCTGCAAGTCTCTGCCGAGCTGCTCTAAGCGCTGCCCGAACAGGCTGGCGTCGTCTCCAGTGCGCGCCGCCGAGTTGCCGACTTCATCGAGGAGGCGCTGAAATTCTGCGTTGAATCGGGCGATCGTCTGCGGATCGAGATCCGCCACATAGGCTTCGTACAGCTTGCGGGTGGTCTCTTCGTCGAGCTTGTTGTCCGATTTGAGATGGCCATCGACTTCCTGATTGAGTCCCCGATTGCGGCCAGATGCGTACTCGTACCATACCGCGTACGTGATGGGGTGAAGCGCCGCATCATGTTTGGACATCAATGCCAGGGCGATGCGCAGATACTCGGCGCTGCGCTGAGCGCTATCAGGATATTTCATAGCCCCCTGTGTTTTAACGGTCGCTTGATCTGCCGCCTGTTGGTACTGCGTTCGCGGGCGCGGCGCACAGCCGATTTCCCCGCAACGCCACCGCGACCAACACCCGGCTTGCGGCAGAACTGACGCTGCGCGTCCGGGTACCACAACGCTCCCGGGCAGATACAGCCGGCCGGAGCGGACCTTGCCACCGGGTAAGCATTGAAGGTGCCAGCTAGCAGGGAAAAGCATTGACCGGATGTGAGTTGTCGCGGGCACGCGACGGACTATTCGTCGTCTGCTCGACCGATCACTCTCAGCCGGGAATCCACCCGAAGCCGTTATCCGACTGTCACGTGCGTTCCGGTCTCGTAGCGGAGCGCCCGCCCTAGATTGGGCGGATTGGTGATGAGCGCGCGCTGACCGCCGCCTTCGAGGAATGCGAGCACCGCTTCGATCTTCGGTCCCATGCTGCCTCTGGGAAACTGGCCTTCGGCGAGATAACGCCTCGCCTCATCCAGATTGACACGGTCGAGCCAGCGCTGATTCGGCTTGCCGAAGTCGACCGCGACTCTCTCCACCCCGGTGGACACTACAAACAGCTCCGCCTGGAGATCGCGCGCCAGCAGACTGGAGGCAAAATCCTTGTCGATCACGGCTTCCAGCCCCTGCAGCTCGCCGCGCTCGTCTTCCAGGACCGGAATACCGCCGCCGCCGCACGCGATCACGATGTAGCCTTGGTCGATCAGCGCTTCGATCATGTCACGCTCGACGATGCGTTTGGGCATAGGCGAGGGCACTACGCGGCGCCAGCCACGCCCCGCGTCCTCCTTCACGGTCCAGCCGAAATCCTGCGCGAGCGCCTTCGCGACATCCTCGGTCATGTAGCCGCCGATCGGCTTGGTCGCATTACCGAAGGCCGGATCGTTGGCGTCCACCAGCACCTGGGTCACGACCGCGATCGCGCGGCGTTCGAGCTTGCGGCGCTTGAACTCGTTGTACAGCGCGCGCTGGAACATATACCCGATCGCGCCCTGGGTATCGGCATCGGCGTAGTCGACCGGCACCTCGGGAACCACCCCCTTGGCGAGCCCGGAGCGGCGCATGATGAAGCCCACCTGGGGCCCGTTGCCATGGGTAAGCACCACCGTCCAGCCCTGCTCGATCATATCCGCCACGTAGTGCGAGGTGAGCGCCGCGGCAGCGAATTGATCGGGGATCGACTGATGCTGCTCGTCGACGATCAGCGCGTTGCCGCCGACGGCGACGACGGCGGTCTTCGGCTTGTATGCCACGGGCATCGCTCCGGGCTATGGGCCGACGCGAGCGGCCAGTGCGGCGATCGCGCGGGCAAAGCATTCCAGTGGTGCGCGCGTGATACCGGCCCCGATCTGGCCGACACCGGCCTGCCTGTGTGCCATGCCCGTGTTGATGATCGGACCGATGCCGGTGTCCAGCACCTTGCGCGCGTCGATACCGGCGGGCGTACCGCTGAAGTTGATCGCGGGGAGCGTGAACGCATGATTGCGCCCCAGCGTGATGTGCGTCATCGACAAGGTGTTGGCGATCGCCTGCGCCGGAGTGCCGCCGACGAACTGCACGATCGCGGGTGAGCCGGCCATGGCGAAGCCGCCCAGGCCCGCGGTTTCCGTGATCGCCGAATCGCCGAGGTCGGCGGCGGCATCCTGTGGTCCGTAGCCCGGAAAGTAGAGCCCGTCCACCGGCAGTGCCGGCGCTTCGAACCATTCATCGCCGGTTCCGGAAAGGCGAATGCCGAAGCGCACGCCATTGCGCGCCATCGCAGTCACCAGACTGCTGCCGGCTAGACCATGCGCGGCATCGAGCATCGCCTTGCATGCCGCCATCGAGAGATTGAGAAAGAAATGATCGTTGCCGGCGATGAACGAGAGCGCCTCTCCAAGCTGCGATTGCGGCAGGTTGCTCATCAGCGCGGCCGGCACCAGCTTCTTCAGCAGCAGACTGGATGCGGCCGCGTTACGGTTGTGGCACTCGTCGCCCATATGCAGCGCCTGTGCGATGAGCGGCTTCAGCTCGAGCGGCCCGTGCTTCGCCAGCACAGCGCTCATCACGGGCGCCAGCGCGTCGGCCATCCAGCGCAGGCGCTCGAGCACCTCCCGATTGTGCGCGCCGAAGCGCAGGACCTTGCCGAGCCCTTCGTTGAAATTGGAAAACGCGCGCTTGCCGTTGGCGGCGTTCTCCACGATCCATACCGGCATCGAGGGGCTGATCACCCCCGCCATCGGACCCACTGCGCCGTGATGATGACAGGGCGCGAGTGCTACCTTTCCGCTCGCCGCGAGCTGGCGTGCGCCATTGACGTCGCTCGCCCAGCCTTCATGGAGAATCGCGCCGAAGATCGCGCCCTGCATGGGACCACACATTTGCTCGAACGCAATCGGCGGCCCCGCGTGGAGCAGCATGCGCGGCCCGAACGCGGGCAGGACCTCACCAGCCCGCGCTACGCCGGTCAGCATGGGTTGCGCCTCCAGGTAGGCGGCATATGCCCGCTGATTCGCCTGCTCCACTCGCGGGTGATTGACGAGCGCGGCGAGCTGCATACCGAGCGCGCGATCGCCGCCTGCCGGCGGCTGCCATTCCAGCTGCACCACTTGCGCGCCGGCGCGGTCGATCGTTTCGGCAAAGGAGCGTAACCCGACGTTGATGATCGCCTGCCCTGGGAGGAACAGCGTGCTCATCGGTGGGCCTTCGCGGCGGCGACGATTCTGTGTGCGAGGCGCACGGCTTGCGCGTTGCTCTCCGTCAGCAGCATGCCGGCGAGCGACAAGCGCGCAGTCTGCTGCTGGAGATTCTGTGGATCGCCGTGCGTGCCGCAGATGTGGCCCACGAAAGCGATCTCGCGACCGTCGCGGGCGGCACGGCTGCGCGCGGCTTCGATCGCCGGCACGATCTCCGCGGCGGGATCGGGATGACTGCCGAAGCCGAGCACGACATCGAGCAGGATCACAGCGAGCTCCGGGTCTTCGGCCTCGCGCACCATGCGCTCGTTGCGCAGGCGATGATCGATCATCGGGTGCGGCCGTCCACGCGTGAATACGTCATCGCCCAGGTCTACGAGCGTATGGCCGCGGCTGCTCCACACGTCCTCCAGCCGGTGCGCGCGCCCCGTTGGCGTATTGGCCCACACGTCGTCGAACGCTTCCTGCAGCAGCAGCGTCGCCTCGAAGCAGAAGGTGCCGCCGCTGTAGAGTCCACGCACGTAGCGCTGGGTCTTGTTCAATGTCACAGGGACGGACTGGGCCGCTGGTCTAGATTCAACCTGCGGCGCTTTGCCTTGTGCGAGCGCAACTGCGGCGCGTGCTGCGTCCTCGAGCGTGCGCACTCCATGGATATTGCCGCCGCTCAACGCGCGATGATCTGCACCGAGAAAGTTCACCACCACCGGCTTGCCGCACGCGCGCGCTGCACTGAGGATGCGCTCGGCGATCGCCGGCGCGGGCGGCTTGGAGATCAGCACGATGACTTCGGTATCGGCAGCCACAGCGAGGTCGGCGAGACCCTGCAACATGGAGATGCCGCCCACTTCGACGCTGAGATCATGTCCGCCGGTCCCGATCGCCTGCGAGATGCCCTGGCCCAGACGGTCGATGAGCGCAGTCACCTCCTGCAGGCCGGTACCGCTGGCGGCCACACAACCGATCGCGCCGCGCTGAACGACGTTGGCGAACGCGAGCGGAACGCCGTTGATGATCGCCGTGCCGCAGTCGGGCCCCATCACGATCAGGCCGCGGGCCTGCGCGTGGCGCTTCAGCATCACCTCGTCGGCGGCGCTAACGTTATCGCTGAACAGCATGACGTTGAGCCCCACATTGAGCGCCTTCAGCGCTTCGGCTGCTGCATACTCGCCTGGGGTCGAAATCAGCGCGAGATTGGCGGGGCCCTGCTCGAGCGCCATGACGATGCTGCGCGCGATCATTGGCTCGTCAGCCGGGGATGCAGGCGCTGCGCTCTGGCTGGACAATCGCCGCTGCGCCTCGGCGAGCGCAGGAGCGAGCGCGGCTTCCTCGCCCTGCACGACGATCAGCAGATCGTTCGGACCGGCGCTCACCGTGCCCGGATCGAGCCCCGCTTCGCGCAACAGCTCGACGTTGTTGGGCGTGGCCATGACCGCCGAGGCCTGCGCGATGCCGGGCATCTGCGTCAACGCGGAGGACAGCTGCATGAGCGCCACCGAATCGCGGTAGGCCTTCGGAATGATCTGATACTGCATAGCCATGTGCGGCACGGCCCCTGAGATTTTTTCGTTAGTGGACGGCGATCGGCGCCGCCTGATCCCGCCGTGCCTGCAATGCGAACAGCAATCCGGCCACGCCGTCCGCGCCGCTGTATGCGCCGACGCCTAGCGCAGCGTTAAGCCGCTGGCCGACATCGCAGCCGCCGCCCGCGATCGCCACGGTCAGCTCCGCCAGCGGCTGCGCGAACTGCAGATGACAGGCATCGCTCAAATGCTGGCGGCTGATGAGTGTCGTGCCGGCCCGCTCCAGGCTCCCTGCAAGCCGCCGCGCGAAAGCCGCACGCACCGTATCGCCGCGCGTACCGACCGCCAGTCCGGCAAGACAGCCGATGATGAAATCATCGCCTGACGGGGTCAATCCGCAACCCAGCCCGATCAGCGCGTTGAGGTGCATGCCGGCTTGTTCGGCATGCAAGGTGCGCAGTGCGAGTTCGAGGGCCGGCAAAACCGTTGTCATGCGCCGAGAAAACCGGGCTCTCATTAGATCATGCCGCGGCAGGGAGTCGGTATAGCGTCGCAGGCCCGCCTGCGCGGCAGCGTGTGCCATGAGCACGCGCGCATCGCTCCAATCGAGCGAGTGAACCGCCAGATCGAGCCGCCAGACGCATGCGCCACCCAGCGCGACGCGAAGTGCGCGGCCTGGAAAGCACAGCTCGTGATCGCACAACGTGC
Organism: Gammaproteobacteria bacterium; assembly: GCA_041499435.1. Lineage (GTDB taxonomy): Bacteria > Pseudomonadota > Gammaproteobacteria > Burkholderiales > SHXO01 > SHXO01. The sequence continues at coordinate 3,743 of JBGQKF010000092.1, read as the reverse complement.
ACTCGTCCCCGGCCTGCACGCTGTCATGCAGTTGCGCCCACGCATGCGGCGCGATGCGAATCCCGTGCGGAACATTGGGCCGGCGCCCGTCGAGCAGCACGACCGCGCGATTTTCCGCAAAGCCTATATTCACCGCCTGCGCGAAAACGCTGTGCACGATCCCCGGGCCGCGTCCCACGAGCACGCCCCGAGAAAGCGCCGACGGCCCAAGCGGCTTGCCCGTCCCCGCGTGGGCCATCGTCATGATCGGTTCGTTCAGTTCCATTCGTCATCGTCGAGTCAAGAATCCACCTGCGCCAGCATAGCTTAAGTACCACCGTTCGTTCTTTTGTATGTCGGGTCACGCCGACAACGGGCTCTTTTGACCTGCGGTCGTGCGCGGTCACTGACGCTAACAAGCCCGCTGCGTCAGCCACACCTCACTCGCCCGAGGCCCGCCATAACGTCGCGCCAGTTTGAGCATGCGCACTTTCGGTTCGCGCGTGCCGCTGCTACAATGGGCCTCGCATTGCTCTAGCAATACCTCTAATAAGCGCCGGAGTACGTGCAACGAGAAGGCCGCATCGCACGCCCGCGGCTCGTATCGTTTGCGCGATCCTCCCCTGGAGACTCGACCGCAGTGGTTTGACCGGGACCTGAAGCAGGAGCGGGCCCGCGGTCATGGTAAGTCATGCGGCACGCGCGCATCGCGTAGCGTAATGTCAAGCGGAACGCCGATCACTCACCGGCGCGGTTTCGCTTTTGACGCAAAGCACCTCGTGAGGACTAACGCATCACATGAGGAGTATGCATGGCACCCGAACTGTATCGAATCAAGTATGCGGATCGCGCGGACGAGCTGTTGGTGGCGCTCGGGAAGTTCATCAGCTACGTGAGGAGCGGGCCAGTCTTCTGTCTGCTGCCCAACGCCTTGCAGGACCTCTCCGCCCGCGATGCGAGCGAGGTCACCGAGTGGGAAAGTCGCATCGATCGCTGTCTGCACGACACGCTGCCCATGAACGCGACCGCGCGCTTCTGGCTCTCCGAGATCGACGAAGTGTTCAAGGCTGCGCGTCACCGGCTCGACGAGCTGGTGCGCAACGCTGCGCAGCCGGCAGCAGAGCCCGGCTTAACCGTGCATTGAGCTGACCAGCACAAGGAGACCCGCGTCGCGCCGATCGCCCTCGCAATTCGCGGATCAGCGCGAGGCTCGGGCTTAGCGGAGCACTTCCTGCGCCCACCTCGCCACCGCCAGCACGGTGGCATCCGCGCCCGGCGTGCCGACGAACTGCAGCGAGACCGGCAGTCCATGCCGGTCTTTGCCAATTGCGATGCTGCAGGCTGGTACCCCGGCTGAGTTGAAAGGGCCGGTGAAGCGCGTCACCGCTCCGGGTAGCGGGATCATGCGTCCTGCGAACTCGATCGTCGTCGATCCGCTCTTGGGAATCGGGATCGGCAACGTGGGCACCACCAGCACATCCGCATCTTTGAGCGCAGCGATCATATTGTCGCGGATGCGACGCCGTAGACGCTGTGCCTTGATGTAATCGATCGCGCCGATGAATTGTCCGACCTCGAGGCGCAAGCGCACATCGGGACTGATGCCCTCGCCGCGTCTCATGAGAAGCTCCCAGTTGGCTTGGCAGCCCTCGGCGCAGATGGTGATGAACTGCGTCGCGGGCGCATATTCGATGTCCTCGATGTTACGCTTCGCCAAGCTGCCACCGCCGACTGCGAGGCGCTTCAGCGCAGCTTCGACCCGATCGCGGACATCGGGGTCCAGATGTTCGTAGAAAAACGCTTCCGGCTTGATGAGACGTGGGCGCTCGATGGTCTTGCCGCTGATGCACCCCGCCGGCAGTCCGGCCATCGCTTCGAATGCGAGTACCGTGTCTTCGACGTTGCGGGTGAGCGGTCCGATATGATCCAGCGTGTCGGCCAGCGGCCAGCAGCCCTCGCGGCTGACCGCCTCATGCGTGGGCTTGAAGCCGGTGATGCCGCAGCATGCTGCCGGAATACGAATCGAGCCCCCGGTATCCGTGCCCACGCCGATCGCCGCAAGCCCGCCGGCCACGGCCGCGCCCGAGCCGCCGCTGGACCCGCCCGGGATGTGCCCGGGCGCGGTCGGATTTTGTACGTGGCCGAAATGCGCATTGGCGCTGGTTACGCCGTAGGCAAGCTCGTGCAGGTTCGTAGTACCCATGATGAGCGCACCTGCGTCCCGCAATCGCGCCACCGCCGTTGCATCGCGCGCCGCGGTCTTTCCATCCATTGCCCGCGTCCCGCACGTGAACGGATGCCCGCGCACATACATCAAATCTTTCACCGCCACCGACACCCCGGCGAGCGCCCCCGGCGCTTCGCCTTTGGCGATGCGCGCATCCAGCGCTTTCGCTTCTTCCAGCACACGCTCGGGGCGCAGGGTGATGAACGCATTGAGATGCTGATGCGCTTCCGCCCGGGAGAGCGCCGCCTGCGCGACTTCGACCGCCGAGATGTCCTTGGATGCAACCCGGTGCGCGATCTCGCATGCGCTCGCGGACGTGAGCTCGTCGGTGCGCTGATCGACAGGGGCCCGCGTCCTCGGGGCCTGTACCTCGAGCTTGGCCTTGGGCGGCAGCGTCAGCATGTCGCCCCCGGTCGGCGCCTGGTTGAGCTTGTCCAGATCCGCTACATGCAGGGCGAGGCGCTCTTCCCAGAACGCGGCGCGCTCGAGGAACGGATATTTGCGGGCTTGCGCAGAAGCGCGGAGGAGGTCGGATAGCGGGGGCGTGTTGTTGGGCATTGGTTAGTTGTTCGGTGGGTGGGAAAACAGTGAAGAGTGAAGGGTGAAGAGTAACGGCTCTACAGATGACGGGGATCACCCTTCACTCTTCACCCTTCACTGTTTTATTTCACCCTTCACTTCTTTTCCATATGCACCGCCGCCAGCAGCGTCGCCGAGCGGAACTCGCGCCAGTACAGGATCAGCACCACCCACGCGGTGGTACCCATGAAGAACCAGCCGTTCAACAGCCACGCCAGCGCGGCCATCGAGAAATAGTATGCCCGCAATCCGTAGTTGAAGTGCTCGCTTGCCAGATGGCTCATGCGTGCGCCGCGATTGATGTAGCTCGCCTCGTCCTCGGCCTGACGCGGTACGCGCGGTGCAGCGCCGATCATCACTGAGGCCATGTTGAACTGGCGCAGCGACCAGGTGAACTTGAAGAAGGCATACACGAAGATGCCGACCAGCAGCATGATCTTGATCTCCCACCCGCCCTCGGAAGTGTGCCGCTGGAACGGCAAGCCCTGGATCACGGCCGAAACCTTCTCGGTCGTGCCGAGCAGCGCGAGCAGACCGCCCAGAATCAGCAATGTCGTGGAGGCAAAAAACGTCGAGCTGTTGGAGAGATTGGCCACGATCGAGGTGTCGATCATGCGCAGCTCCCGCTCGAGCACCCGCACCCACCAGTCGCGCCGGTATTGCTTCATCACCGATTGCAGGCTGGGCACGCTGCGCGAATGCCAGTTGGCAAAGCGCGCATAGCCGATCCACCATACGAAGAACCACACGCAGGCGACCACGTCGAGCCAGGTGAAGCCGAGGCTGTGCATGCGCTAGACCGGCGCAACCGGACACTGCGCGCGCGAAGCGGCATCGATCATAGTCAGAAGAACAGAGTCAGAACGCCGGTGTAACCGTACAGCCGGTTGTGCGAGATCTCGCCGTTGCAGAAGAAGCCCACCAAGGGCACCTCCCCCAAGCGGTCGCCAATGATGCG
>JBGQKF010000091.1:0-11147 GCA_041499435.1 Gammaproteobacteria bacterium | reverse complement strand
GGCTAGGGACGACGCGCGCCCGACATGCAATCCCATCCCTCGCGCGGTATCGATCCGATCAGCTCGTACGACGGCGCTTACGACAGTCTGACGGCATCGGCCTGCGCCTGCAGAATACCAGCGAGCACGATGCGTCCGTGCGGCCGCGTGCGGGCCGCGAGAAGCGGGGCCAGGACCCGCAGAGGGTTGGCTAGAATATTTGCCACTACCACGTCGAAAGTCGCCTCGGCGAGCTGATCGGGCGCTGCGAACCGCAAACTGACGCGATTGCGCGCGGCGTTCTCCCGGCTCGCGCGCAAGGCGTTCGGATCGACGTCGACGCCGATTACGCTTCCGGCTCCCAGCCGCTTGGCCGCGATTGCCAGCACCCCGCTGCCGCATCCGTAGTCGAGCACCGTTTGCCCATCGCGCAGGTTCTGGTCCAGCCATTGCAGGCATTGCCACGTGGTCGGATGGCTTCCCGTCCCGAACGCAAGGCCGGGATCCAATCTCAGATTGATCGCACCCGGTGCCGGTGGTTCAGACCAGGAGGGAACAATCCAAAGACGCTCGGAAATCTGGATTGGGTGGAACTGCTGCTGCGTGGCGCGCACCCAGTCCTGCTCAGGAACGAGCTCAGCGGCGATGCCCGGTAGCTCTTCCAGGCCAGCGTCCGCGCACGCAGCGCGCACGAGGCGTTGATAGTCGGCCTGTTCATCGAACAACGCACAGACGCGGTTGCGGATCCAATGAGGGTGCGCAGGCTCGTCCGGCTCATCGAAGATGGCACGCTCCTCGTCACTGCCAGCCTGCGCATCGGACACATCCACCGACAACGCGCCGTACTCCAGGAGCGCGTCGGCCACGGCCTCGGCTCGGTCCTGCTTCACATCGATCGCTACGCTTACCCAGGCCATCGGCGCCTGTGGCTCACTCAATCGGGACGGCTTTGCTTGGACAGCTTTTCTTCCAGGTAGTGAATGCTCGTCCCCCCGCGCAAAAACGCCGAGTCGAGCATCAGCTCCTGGTGCAAAGGCAGGTTGGTCTCGATTCCCTCTACGATCATCTCGGAGAGCGCGATGCGCATCTTGGCGAAGGCCTGCTCGCGGGTATCTGCCCAAGTGATGACCTTGCCGATCAACGAATCGTAATGCGGGGGAACGAAATAGTTGGTGTACACGTGCGAGTCTACGCGTATGCCCGGCCCACCCGGCACGTGGAACTGCGTGATGCGTCCGGGCGAGGGCGTGAACTTGTATGGGTGCTCGGCATTGATACGGCACTCGATCGCGTGTCCGCGAAACTGGATATCGCGCTGCTTGAACGGCAGCTTCTGCCCGTCGGCCACGCGGATCTGCGCCTGCACGATGTCGATACCGGTGATCATCTCGGTAACCGGATGCTCGACCTGCACCCGCGTGTTCATCTCGATGAAGAAGAACTCGTTCTTCTCGAACAGGAACTCGAAAGTGCCCGCACCCCGATAACCGATGCGGCGGCAGGCCTCCGCGCAGCGCTCGCCGATGCGCGCTTTGAGGCGCGGATTGATGAGCGGTGCCGGAGCTTCTTCGATGATTTTCTGGTGGCGTCGCTGCATGGAGCAGTCGCGATCACCCAGGTACACGGCGTTCTTGTGCTCGTCGGCCAACACCTGGATTTCCACGTGCCGCGGATTTTCCAGAAACTTCTCCAGGTACACGGTGGCGTTGTTGAACGCCGCCTGCGCTTCGCTGCGCGTCATGGCGACGGCATTGACCAGCGCCGCCTCCGTATGCACCACGCGCATACCGCGTCCGCCGCCCCCCCCGGCTGCCTTGATGATCACGGGGTAGCCGATCGCGCGCGCGATCTTGACTATTTCATCAGGTGACTCGGGCAGCGATCCTTCCGAGCCGGGAACCACCGGAACACCTGCCTTCTTCATGGCGTGCTTGGCGCTCACCTTGTCACCCATGAGGCGGATGGTATCCGCCCGCGGCCCGATAAATACAAAGCCGCTCTTCTCCACTCGCTCGGCGAAGTCGGCGTTCTCGGAGAGAAACCCATACCCTGGGTGAATGGCCTCCGCGTCGGTGACTTCGGCCGCACTGATGATCGCAGGGATGTTCAAGTAGCTCAGCCCGGATAGCGGCGGCCCGATACACACCGACTCATCTGCGAGCCGCACGTATTTGGCTTCGGCATCAGCTTCTGAATGCACCGCTACGGTCTTGACGCCCAATTCGCGGCACGCGCGCTGGATGCGCAGTGCGATCTCACCGCGGTTGGCTATCAGAATCTTTTCGAACACTGCTTAAGACAAATCCCGGCTGCATTGGTCGGATCACTCCAGCCCGTCGCGGATGCGGACGGTTACGGAGCGGTGGTGGCGATGCACAGCAACGCCGTTCGCGGCCCGGCTCAGACGACCAGAAACAGCGGCTCGCCATATTCCACGGGCTGACCGTTCTCGACGTAGATCTCTTTCACCTGCCCGCCCTGGTCGGCTTCGATCTCGTTCAAGAGCTTCATAGCTTCGATGATGCACAACGTATCGCCGGCATTGACCCGGTCCCCGACCTCGACGAACACCTTGGCCCCGGGCGAAGCCGCGCGGTAGAAAGTGCCTACCATCGGTGACTTCACGACGTGGCCTTCGACCTGCGGCGCTACCACCGGTCCTGGGGCCGCGGCGGCAGGGACGGCGGCCGCGGGCGTGCTCGGTAGCGGCATGGCCTGAGGCATCGCCATGTACATCGGACCCGGCTGACCCGCCCGGCTGATGCGGACCTTTTCCTCGCCCTCGGTGATTTCGAGCTCCGCGATCCCGGATTCCTGGACCAGATCGATCAGCTTCTTGAGCTTGCGCAGATCCATCAATCAGCCCTCCTCAACTCCGGTGCTCGAGCGCGTATTGCAACGCCAGCTGATAGCCCCTGGCCCCGAGGCCGCAGATCATGCCGACCGCCAGATCGGTGAAAAACGAATGATGTCGAAACGGTTCGCGGGCGAAAACGTTCGACAGGTGCACTTCGATGAACGGAATCTTCACCGCAGCCAGCGCATCGCGCAACGCTACGCTCGTGTGGGTAAACCCAGCCGGGTTGATCAAGATGAAGCGTGTCCCGTCTTCGCGCGCCTGCTGAACACGCCCGATCAGCTCGCCCTCGAAGTTGCTCTGAAAGGTGGATAAGGCGATTCCGGCGGCGCCTGCGATCTCGACCAATCTGGCGTTGATCGTATCCAGGGTTTCCGAGCCATAGATCGTGGGTTCGCGTGTGCCCAGCAGATTGAGGTTGGGACCATGCAATACGAGGATGCGTCCGGAGACCTCTTCAGGCTTCTTTCTAGGGCTAGCCATGACGTCGAGTTTGCCGCAGTTTTCGGCAAAATGTCCAGGTGTTTGACGAAGTTTGCCGACTATTCGGCCTGTTGGGGGGTACTGTGCCAAGCGACGAACGCTGAGCGTTGTCGTCCGTGGGCGAACGCAATGCTACCACCATACGATAATGGTTTCCCGCAAGCCGGTTGGCACCGCGTTGGGCGACGATCGGTGCGCGCTAGCGGTAGTTGATCGCGGGATCGGACTCAGAGTATTGGTTTGACCACCGCCTGAAGCTTACCCGCAGTCAGACTTCCGAGGTGACTATGGACGGCATTGCCCTTGCGATCCAGGATCACCGTGAACGGTAACCCACCCAGGGGATTGCCGGCGCGCTGCGCGAGCTCTACACCGTCCGCATCGCCGATCAGAATTGGATAATTCATCTTCATTTGGGCCGCATAGGGCCGGACCTTGTCGGGCTGATCGATCGCAATACCCACGATCTGCACGCCCTGCGGCCCGTACTCGGTCTGGAACTTGATCAACTCGGGGATCTCCTCCCGGCACGGCGCGCACCACGTCGCCCAGAAGTTGACTACGATCACCTTCCCGCGCCATTGCTCGAGCGCTTGCGGGCGAGCTTCCAGATCCGGCAGCTTTGCCGCCATCAGCGCCGGTGCCGCGGAAGCAGCTGGGATACTGGGCAGCGGCTGCTCCCGGCTCGCCAGATGCAAGGCTGCTCCGATCGCTATGCCGAGAACGGCCACCGCGACGAAGAGAGCAACCTGTGCCCGCTTGCTCACCCTTCACCTCCTATCGCGTCGAGAACCGACAGAAACTCATCGGCCGACTGAAACCCGACCACCCGCAAGTCGGTGTGCTCGCGGCCCCCTGCGCCAAAGAAAAGGATGCCGGGCGGGCCGAACAGTCCAAAGCGCTTCAGCAGCTGCGCATCTTCGGCGATGTTGGCTGTTACATCGGCCTGCAGCAGCAACATCTTCTGCATGCGCTGCTGCACGCGTGGATCGGAGAACGTAAAGCGCTCCATCTCTTTGCAAGAGACACACCAGTCGGCGTAGAAATCCAGCATGACCGGTTTGCCGGCGGCGGCAACACGCTGCTGCAACTCGGTGAGCGAACGGATCCTCTGGAAGCCCGCTGCAGCTGGCCCCTCCGCGGGAGCCGCAGCTCCCCGCAATCCCACGAGCGGCTGCAAGATGTCGCGGCCTCCGGACAGCGCACCGATCAGCAGCGCAACGCCCAGGAGCATAGCGATTACACCGATACCCTTCCACAGCTTGCGAAATCCCGACGCATTGTGTGGCAGCGGGTCGATGGCATGAAGATAAATGGCAGATATCACGAGCAAAGCCGCCCACAGCAGCATATGCACGACGACCGGGATGACCGGGGATACGATCCATACCGCCAGGCCGAGCAGCATGACGCCGAACAATCGCTTGACCGTATTCATCCAGGCGCCGACCTTGGGCAGCAGCATTTCGGCAGAAATCCCGACCGCGAGCAGCGGCACGCCCATCCCCAGGGCCATCGCAAATAGAGCGCTCCCGCCCAGTGCAGCATCGCGCGTCTGACTGATATAGAGCAGCGCCCCGGCCAATGGTGCCGCCACGCATGGGCCGATGATGAGCGCGGACAAGATACCCATCGCAAACACCCCGCCGAGCGTGCCCCCCTTCAAACGGTTGCTGGTATCGCTCAACTTGCTCTGCAGCGCACTGGGCAATTGCAGATCGTAGAAACCGAACATGGACAAAGCCAGCACGATGAACACGACGGCGAAGCTGAACAGCACCCAGGGATTCTGCAAAGCCGCCGAGAGCATTTCTCCCGACAGACCCGCAGCAACACCAGCCAGGGCATAGGTGATCGCCATCCCGAGCGTATACATGAACGTCAGCGTAACGGCAGTACCGCGGCGTACGTTATGACCTTGGCCGACGATGATCCCGGAAAGGATGGGCACCATGGGCAAAATACAAGGCGTAAAGCCCAGCAGAATGCCGCCGCCAAAGAAGGTGGCTACGATTCCCCAGAAGCTGCCGGAGCGCAAGAGATTGGCGACCTCGGCACTTTCCGACTTGGGCCGGACACCCTTTGCTGCCGTGCTTGGTCTGTCCGCCGGCGAAGCTGCTGCGGGATCGGCTTTGATCGGCGCTTGCTGCGCGGCCGGCTCGCGAAGAACCTCCGGCTTCCATGCAGCCAGCGTTAGATCGAAGCTTTTCTTGCTCGGTGGGTAGCACAGGCCCTTCTCACTGCAACCCTGATAGCGAACGATGAGGGGTAGCTGCATGCCTTCGCGCGCCGCAGCGCGGTCAAGCTTCACCGTCGCCTGAAACGGCCCGTGAAATACTTCGGTGTCCCCGAAGTTCGGGTCCGATTTCATCTCGCCGCGAGGCAGATCTGCTTTGGCGATCACGACGCGCGCGTCCTTCGCAACGTCGAAACCGACCTTGTCACGATAGAGATAGTAGGTCGGTTCAGGCTTGAAATCGACGATCACGGTCTGCGCATCGACGACCTTGGCATCGATCCGGAATGCCTTCTCCGCCGGCAGAAACTCTTCCTGGCCCCCGCCCTGCGTCATGGCGCGTAGCTTCGACATGACTTCGCCGCTACCCGCTCTCGAGGCACCGGCTGCTGTATCGGCAGCCGCCAACACGAGCCGCGCGCTTTGCTTGAACGGCGAATAGCAAAGGCCCGCGTCCGCGCAGCCTTGCGAAACCGCCTGCAGGGTCAATTCGCCTTGCCCCGCAGCTGCCGTGACTGGAATACGTATCGCCACGTCATGCCGGTACGTCTCGACCTTGCCGAAATATTCGTCCTGTTTGATCTTTCCGGCCGGGAAATGCGGCTCGCCCAGCATCACGGAGGCAGGTTGCACAGAGAAGCGGAACTTGTCCCGGTACATGTAGTAGCCCTCGGCGATCCGATAGTGAACCTCCGCCGTGCCCGGATCGACCATCGCAACCGAGAACTTGAACGCCTCCTCGGGTCGCAGCAGATCGTCCTGCGCGCTTGCGCCCCCGGCCGCTGTCGCGCAGGAAACCCACAGTAGACTGCGCACAGCCCATCGAATTACGCGCTTCATGATTGCTCCAAATCCGGTTTCACCTGCCCTGTCTGGCTGACGATCCATTGCAGATAAGGCGCGAGCCCGGCGGTGAGCGGCAGGGCAATCACCTCCGGAAGCTCATAGGGATGATGTGATCGAATGAATTGCTCGACGCTCGCCGCCAGCGCGGCGCGCGTCTTGATCCAGAGCGGCACTTCCACCGCTGTCTCCACGGCTCCCTGCCAGCGGTAGACCGAGGTGCATTCGGCCATAACGTTGACGCAAGCCGCGAGCCGCTCACGCACCAGCGCCTCGGCCATGGTGCACGCCGATGCCCGATCGGGCAATGTGGTGATTACGATGACGACAGGCTCCATAGACGCTGCTTTGCTGTGGCTGATTGCTGGGTCAGGACTCTGTATATGACTGCGGCTGCGGGCTGGATTTCCTTGGCAACGGGGAGCTCGCACGAACATCGTCCGTACGCGCAGCAGCCTCCGCGATGCCATCAGCGACCGTCGGATAACGAAGCTGCACCCGCAACTCCTTCCGCAGACGCCGGTTGGACAGACGGCGCGACTCACGCATAAAAGAAAGCAGGCTTTCGGGTACGGTGGCCTGCGCTTGCTCGCGAGAGATCCGCGGTGGCTTCGGCAGACCGAAGCTCTCGGCCACCAGATCGAAGTAATCGCCCATCTTGCGCCAGCTGCCATCGTTGGCGTTATATGTTCGCCCGGCGCGCCCGCGCGCCAACGCGGCGAGCACGATACGCGCCAAGTCGTCGGCATGGATATGATTGGTGTAAGCGTCGTCAGTTTGCACCAGTGCCGGGGTGCCACGCCGCAGACGCTCGAGCGGCAAGCGATCGGCTGCGTAGATGCCGGGCACGCGCAAGACCACGATACTGACCCCGCTGCGCCGGCCCCATTCGCGCAGCATGCGTTCGGCATGAAGGCGGCGTTGCCCCCGGTCGCTTTGTGGACGCACCGTCCGGTGCTCCTCTACCACTTCACCCGCGCAATCGCCATATACGCCGCTCGTACTCATGTAGATCAGACGTTGTGGTATGCTCAAGCCGCGTTGCAGCGCCCGGATAAGGTTGCCCGTTCTCAGATCGCGCGTGCCTTCGGCAGGAGGCGGTGCAAAATGCAGGATGTCGTGCGAGAGACCAGCCAGGCGCGACAACTGGGCAGGCTGGTCGAGATCACCGGGCAGCGGAATGAAGCCATGTGCGCGCAGCAACTCATGGCGTTGCGGCGAATGAGACAAGGCATACAGGCGGTAGCGCCCGCGCAGCAGCCTCGCCATGCGTAAAGCCACATCCCCACACCCGACGATCAGGAGTCTTCGCATCCCGCTATTTTAGTGGAACTCGAGGTCGACCCGGCAGCCTCGAGCCTGAAGAGCCTACGGATGTCTTTTCGGATAACCATCAAACCGAGCAACCGGACCTTCACTGCGGAGGCCGGGGAAGGCGTGCTCGAAGCAGCTATGCGCAACGGCATCACGCTGCCCTACGGCTGCCGTAACGGCGCGTGCGGTGCGTGCAAAGGCAAAGTCCTCGAAGGCCAAGTGGATTATGGGCAGTACGCAGCGCACATTCTTCCCGAGTTCGAGAAGAAGAACGGCTTTGCGCTGTTCTGCCAGGCCAAACCGCTCACCGACCTCATTATCGAAGCGCGCGAGATCGGCGCGGCGGGGGAATTGCAGATTAAAAAGCTGCCGTGTCGAGTGCAGCGCATTGAGCGCCCCTCACACGACGTTGCCGTGCTCTACCTGTCATTGCCGGCAAATGAGCGCCTGCAGTTCCTCGCTGGACAGTACCTGGAGATCATCATGCGCGACGGCAAGCGGCGCGCCTACTCCATGGCCAACGCACCCGAGGACGATGCACATATCGAGCTGCACGTGCGCAACATGGCCAACGGCGCCTTCACCGAATACGTGTTCGACAAGATGAAGGAGCGCGACATCCTGCGCTTCGAAGGTCCGCTCGGCACGTTCTTCCTGCGCGAAGACAGCGACAAACCGATTATCTTCGTCGCGAGCGGCACCGGCTTTGCTCCGATCAAGAGTATCGTCGAGCACGCCTTCCATATCGGCGTGACGCGCGAGATGGTACTGTACTGGGGGGCGCGCACCCAGCCGGATCTGTACATGCTGGACCTGGCAATGAAGTGGCAGACTGAGCATGACAAGTTCAGCTTCGTCCCGGTATTGTCCGATTCACCTCCAGAGGACAACTGGCCCGGGCGTACCGGGCTGGTCCATCGCGCGGTAATGGAGGATTTCCCCGACTTATCCGGCTATCAAATCTACGCGTGCGGCGTCCCGGTGATGGTGGAAGCCGCGCATCGCGATTTCACCTCGCAATGCCGTTTGCCGGAAGACGAGTTCTTCTCCGACGCGTTTACACCTTCCGACGGCGCCAAGCTCGGCTAAACACCGGCACCGTTAGCCGCTATTGCGCAAGCCGGCGGCGATACCGTTAATGGTCAATAGAATGGCGCGTTTGGTTTTTTCGTCCTGCTCGCCGGCGCGGAAGCGGCGCAGCGCCTCCACCTGGAGGTGATTGAGCGGGTCAATGTACGGCGAGCGGTTGCGAAAGCTTCGTCCGAGCGTGGGGTTCGCCTCCAGAAGCTCGCGCTGCCCTGTGATCGAGAGCAGATGTCGCACCGTGCGATGCATCTCTGCCTGAATGTTCCCGAAGATCTGCTCACGCAGCGCCGGGTCCTGAACCAGCTCCGCATAACGCGAGGCGATGTTCAGATCGCTCTTGGCGAGCAGCATATCCATATTCGAGAGCAGCACCTGGAAGAACGGCCAGTCCGCATACATCTGCTTGAGCACTGATGCAGCTCCAGGGCCGCGCCGGGCAATGAGCTGGTCGACGGCGGTTCCGAATCCATACCAGCCCGGAAGCATGATGCGCGCGAGCGACCAGCTGAACACCCAGGGAATGGCGCGCAAGTCTTCGATACGGTTGGACTTACGCCGTGCGGCGGGCCGGCTGCCCACATGCAGGTCGGCGATTTCCGCGATCGGGGTCGCCGTACGGAAGAAATCCACGAAACCGGGCGTTTCGTAGACGAGCTTGCGGTACGCGCTGAAAGCGCTCGCTGAAAGCTCGTCCATCACTTCATGGTAGACCGGTGTGCCGTGCGCCTCGCCGGCTCCGAACAGCGTTGCCTCGAGCGTTGCCGCAACCAGCGTTTCGAGATTGCGGCGGCCGATCTCCGGGTCGGAATACTTGCTGGCAATCACTTCTCCCTGCTCCGTGATGCGAATCTGGCTCTGCACGCTGCCGGGCGGCTGCGCCATGATCGCCTCGTAGCTGGGACCGCCGCCGCGGCCTACTGTGCCACCGCGCCCATGGAACAAGCGCAGGCGCACACCGTGACGTCGAAACACTTCCACCAGCAACAGCTCCGCCTTGTAGAGCTCCCAGTTCGAGGTGAGGTAACCGCCATCCTTGTTGCTGTCGGAATACCCCAGCATGATTTCCTGCACGCACCCACGGCTGTCGAGCATCGTCCGATAAGCGGGGAGCGAGAGCAGCTCGTCCATGATCTGCGCGCAGCCACGCAGATCGGCGATGGTCTCGAACAGGGGAATGATGTTCAAATCGAGCCGCAGGCCGGGGCCGGGAAGCATGAGACCGGCTTCCTTCAGCAGCAACGCCACTTCCAGCACGTCGCTCACCCCGTTAGCATTGGAAATGATGTAGTTGGGCAATGCTTCCTTGCCGTAGCGCCTGTGCAGCTCCGCAGCCTTGTCCAGAATGCGCAACTCCTTGCGCGTATCTTCGCTGTATTCCACATGCGGCGAGCGCAGCGGTCTGGGCACCGCGAGCTCCTCGAGCAGCCACTGCTGGCGCTGCGCTTCAGGCAGCTCTCCATACCCATCGCGATGCGCTCCGCGCGCGAACAGCTCCGCGACCACCATTTCATGCACCCCGCTGTGCTGGCGCATGTCCAGTGGAGCAAGGTGAAACCCGAATATCTGCGCCGCTCGGATCAGCTCATGGAGGCGGCCTGCAACGATACGCGCAGAGCCGTTCGCAGCAAGCGAGCTCGCTATGGTTTGCAGGTCTGCAACGAAGTCCGCGGCGCACGCATACGGCGATGACGGCGCTGCTTCCATGCGTTCCGGGACATGACCATCCATCGCGCGCGAAGTAGCTGCGAGCCGCGCATACACGCCGATCAGCGCGCGGCGATACAGCTCGTCACGCCGGTGCTCCGAGCCGTCCGGCGAACGCTGCGCGAGCTGTTCCAGCTCGGCGGTGACGCTGACCATACGTGTGGACTGTGAAAGCTCCTTGCCCAGTTGATGCACCTCGCTCATGTAGAACTCGAGCGCGGTGGAGGACTGGCGAATCAACGCATGCTCGGTTACCTTTTCCGTGACGAAAGGATTGCCATCTCGGTCCCCGCCGATCCATGCTCCCAGACGCAGAATCGGGCCAACCGCGATCTGGTCGTGCGGCCATTGCTCGTTCAGTCGCCGCTCGAGGTTGCGATACAGGCGTGGCACTTCGCGCAGGAACGTATAGCGATAGTAGGACAGGCCGTTCTCGATCTCGTCCTGTACGGTGAGCCGCAGCTCGCGCAGAATGCGCGTCTGCCACAACGTGAGCACAATGCAGCGCAGCTGCTCATCGCTGGCAGCGCGCTCCTCGTCGCTCAACTGCATGCGATCACGCTCGGCGAGCAGGCGGGCGATCTCCAGATGGCAGTCGAGTATGCTCTTGCGCTGTACCTCTGTGGGATGCGCGGTGAGCACCGG
>JBGQKF010000090.1:0-11330 GCA_041499435.1 Gammaproteobacteria bacterium | reverse complement strand
GGGCCCCGGTCGGGGTGTTTGCTGCACTGCAATAAGGCGCTATTGTATTGATTCGGTTGAGCCTGTCAACAAGAATCGGCAAATTTTTTACAGTGTATCTTACGGCGGACAAAGACTGGCGTAGGAACAAGAGCGCAGAGATAGTAAGGACTAATGGGTGAAGCTTCGGAAAAGGAAAATCAGCGAAAAAAAAGCGGCCACAGGCATGGCCGCTTTTGCTTACCGGACGCTCGGCCGGCGATTACAGGCGTTCGTAAATTGCTGCGATGCCTTGGCCGCCGCCGATGCACATGGTGACCAGCCCATACCGACCTCCCGTGCGTTGCAGCTCATAGATTGCTTTGACTGTGAGGATGCAGCCGGTTGCGCCGATCGGATGGCCAAGCGCGATTGCGCCGCCGTTCGGGTTGAGCTTCTTCGAATCGAACCCCAGCTCTTTGGCGACGGCACACGCCTGCGCGGCGAACGCCTCGTTCGATTCGATGACATCCATGTCGCCGACCTTCAAGCCTGCGCGTTCCATCGCCTTCCTCACCGCGGGCACCGGCCCGATGCCCATATACTTCGGATCGACGCCTGCATGCGCGTAAGCGACCAGCCGCGCCAACGGTTTCAGTCCTCTCTTCTCGGCCATCTTGCGCTCCATCAGCACCACGGCGGCGGCCCCATCGTTGATGCCCGATGCGTTTCCCGCAGTGACGCTGCCGTCCGCCTTGAACACCGTCTTCAGCTTGGCGAGCGATTCGAGGGAGGCATCTGCGCGCGGATGCTCGTCGGTGTCGACCGTAACTGATCCTTTGCGCGTCTTCATCTCGATCGGCAGAATCTGCTCTTTGAAATAGCCCTTCTGAATCGCGTTTACCGCGCGGCGGTTGCTTTCGAGGGCGAGCTCGTCCTGTTGCTGACGCGTGATCTCCCATTTGGCAGCGACGTTCTCCGCGGTGATGCCCATGTGTACGGTGTCGAAGGGGTCGGTCAGTGCGCCCACCATCATGTCCACGATCTGCGCTTCGCCCATGCGCGCGCCCCAACGAGCCGAGGGCAGGAGATACCCGCCGCGGCTCATCGATTCGGCGCCGCCGGCGAGCGTGACATCGGCGTCACCCAGCTTGATCGCCTGCGCAGCCGAGACGATGGCCTGCAATCCGCTGCCGCACAACCGATTGAGCGTGAAGGCGGGCGTTTCCTTCGGCAAACCGCCGTTGATGGTCGCCACGCGCGACAGGTACATGTCTTTGGGTTCGGTATGGATGACATTGCCGAACACCACGTGTCCTACATCTTCGGGCGCGACTTTGGCGCGGCTCACCGCCTCCCGCACCACTCGGGCTGCGAGCTCGGTAGGCGGCAGATCCTTCAGTGCACCGCCGTACTCACCGATCGCAGTGCGTACTCCGCTCAAGACTACTACTTCGCGTCCTGTGTCCATTTTTGAATCTCCTTGAAACTAGACTCGAGTGCCCGATTTAAATCGGGGGCATTGGCCCCTAGTTTACCGGATAAGAGACCCCGCCACTGGCGCCTGCCATGGCTCAGGGCTCGCCCCGCACCTTGTGTATGGCCCGGCGCGTGCGTTTGGTGGGCCTTCCACGGATGTAAGCGTCGGGATGGGCTGCAGGTTCCAGCCGCGCTTGCGCACGGGCCTGTTTGCTTTGCTCAGTCTCCTCGAAGAGCTGCGCCGCCTGCGCGGCCGGTCCCCGTTTTGCTGAGAGCGCTTTGATATGCACGACGTACAGCGCGCTCGGGGTGCGGATCTGCAGCTCGTCGCCGATATTGAGCGCGCGTGCCGGCTTCACCCGGGCGCCGCTCAGGAGCACCTTGCCCGATTCCACGGCTTGAGCAGCCAGCGACCGCGTCTTGTAGAAGCGAGCCGCCCACAGCCACTTGTCGATGCGCGTGCGCTCATCGTCACTCCGGGCGATTGCGGAATCCGCGCTTGCGGGTGTCATGCTAGTGTTTTGTGCTGCGCACCCGGGTGATGAATTCCGCCGCAAAGATCTGCTCGGCGTCCACCGGATCGAAGCAATAGTGCCGGTTGCAGAACTCACAGTTCACCTCTACCGAGCCGCGCTCCTGCAGGATCGACATCACCTCATCGCGACCCAGCAAACGCAGCATGTTGACCACGCGCTCCCGCGAGCACGAGCAGCGGAAGCTCATCACACGGGCCTCGAACAGGCGGATGTCCTCCTGGTGGTAGAGGCGATGAATGACCTCGCGCGCTGGCAGCTCGAGAAGCTCATGCGAGGTCACCGTTTGCGTAAGCTGGATCGCACGGTTCCAGGTCTCGGCATCGCTCTCGCTGGACCCGGGCAGGCGCTGTAACAGCATTCCGGCTGCGTGCTCGCCATCTGCGGCGAGCCACAGGCGCGTTTCGAGTTGCTCCGATGTCGCCATATAGTGCTCCAGGGCGCCGGCCACATCGCCGCCTTCCAGCGAAACGATACCCTGGTAGGTCTGCTTTGCATCCTCCGGCGCGATAGTGATCACGAAGCGGCCGCTGCCAACCAGCCCGCGGAAGTCGCCTCCCTGCAGCGGATCATCCCACTTCGCGGTGGCGCGCATGGTCTGGTCGCTCGTGCATTCCACCACCAGCAGTTTGACCGGCCCCGAGCCCTGCACCTGCAGAATGAGCGAGCCGGTGAATTTGATGGTCGAGGACAGCAGCGCCGCAGCCGCCATGAGCTCGCCCAGCACATCGCGCAGCGGCAGCGGATATTCGTGCCGCTCCAGCACGGCACGCCAGGTTGCGTCGAGATGAACGATCTCGCCGCGCACAGGCGCACCATCGAAGACGAAGCGCTGCAGGCAATCGGGGGATTTGTTCATTTGGGATCTAAACGTAGCAGGCGGTAGCTGACCGCGTAGCAGGTGCGAAAAACCCGCAGATGGGGTCGGCCGTTGCAACAATAAAGTCCCGACGTTCAAACCGGAAGTGGCTTCACTTGCTGCGCTCGTAGAGCTGGTACTGCTCCTTGTTGTCACCGGGCCGCGCGCCCTCCCAGATCTTGTGCCAGTGCGGGCTCGGTACGAAGATGTAGTTCCGGAAGCCCTGCACCAGAAGCACGTGGCAATCGCGCTTGCGGCTCGGCTGGTTTTCGCGGTAGGTCACGATGCCAGCAAAATACTCCAGGAGTGCGCGCTGCGGCTCCCCGAGGTTGTAGCTGGAAACGCAGTCATAATGTTTGGGTAACGCCTCGTGCAGCGAATAGATCATCGAACGGTAGCTCTTGCCCACATCGGCGTAATCGACGAACAAGATCAGCAGCAGCCCCCACACCATAGTGGCCCCGCTCGCCCAGAAGACCAGTGGGCGTTCAAGGCTGCGGCGTGTGCACGCGAGAATCCAGAACCAGCCCGCGGAATAGAGCAGCCCCAGCGTCAATTCGACCCAGCTCAAGGAGGAAATGTATCCGGGTTGCATCCGCAGCAGGTGGCGGTGGAGACGACTTGGTACCTCGAGGTCTAGAGCGGTCCAGTAGAACCAGCCGATCAGCAGGAAGAACCCGAAGAACAACACGGAAAACCAGAGCAGCGCGTTGGACGCGCCGCGTCGGAGGGTGAGTAGACCCGGCACCGCGAGGACCGCCAGCGGAGCGAGCATCGGCATCGCATAAAGGTCGCGAGCATCGCGTGATATTGAGAGCACGACGAAAATCACCAGGAATGTGGCGAGCGGGAGATGCAGAGCGGGATCGTCCCGCACCTCGCGCCGCCTGCTCCAGACCGCCCATGTGGCGAGCGGCCATGAAGGCAGCGCATACCAGACCAGGACACCAAGGTACTGGCCGGGGACGGACTTCGGACCCAGGTTATTGCGGCCGAGAAAACGCCCCAGGTTATTGGTCCAGAACCATTCGTCGAAGAGCTGTGGCGAGCGCTGGTACAGCAGCCAAGGCCAGATGAGGAGAAACGGGAGGGCAGTGATGAGAGCCACGCCGAGCGTCTTCGCGTAGTTGCGCGAGCGCCACGCCGGGAACGCCGCCGGGAGAACGAGGCACAGCAACCCGAAGCAGCCCGGCGCGAGCAGTCCCTTCGACATGAACGCGATGCCAACGCCCGCGCCAAGCCCCAGGCCGCCGAGCACCGGCCGACGCAACGACAGCGCCAGCCCGTAGAGGCCGAGCGCGAAACCGGTCAACTGGGACACGTCGGTGATCAGTTGATGTACCCGTTCGACCAGGCCAACCGATCCGAGCAGGAGCAGCACCGCGATCCAGCCTTTGCCATGTCCGTGCAACTCGCGCGCAGTCAAGCCTACCAGCATGAACGTGAGCGTCACGTAGAAGCCGGATGCGAGACGGGCCGCATCGTGGAGCGGCAGCAGCCACCCGAATCCTTTCGCGAAGATTGCCGCGGTGATGTAGAAGAGCGGGGGTTTCTCCATGAAGGGCTCGCCCGCGAGTGTCGGGACGATCCAGTCGCCGCTCTGGATGATGTGGTACACGAGCCCGAAGCTGTAGGCCTCGTCCGGTTTCCATGGGTCATGACCGATCAGCCCGGGGAGGATCCACGCCAGGCAGAGCAGGCAGGTGAAAGCCACCGGATTACGGGCGACGAGGTCGAGAGAACCGCGCTGGCCGGTCTGTGGGGGGAGCGCCATATACCCTGCGCGGGAGAATTGTTGTTGTTTCACGAAACCCGAAGTTTAGCCTCAGGTCTCCGGAAGACGCAAAGCGCCCGTTAGGCAATAAAAAAAGGCAGCCGAAGCTGCCTTCCGGGTGACTCGAACAAGCCCAGGGCTCAGGCCTTTGCGCTCTCCTTGGAGGCGGGCGTGCCGGTCTTCGCGGCGGCGCCGGTCTTGCTGTAGCGCTGACGGAATTTCTCCACGCGGCCAGCCGTATCCAGGATCTTCTGCTTCCCGGTGTAGAACGGGTGGCACGCGGAGCACACTTCCACATGGAGCTCACGGCCCAGCGTGGACTGCGTCTTGAAGGTGTTCCCGCAGCTGCAGATGACGTTGATTTCCTTGTAGTTCGGGTGGATCTTGGGCTTCATGTCGACTCCTTTGCGCGCTTTGGCGGGGCAACGCGATGCTCTGGCAAAAACGGCGGATTATCCTCGCCCGCCCCTGATCTGACAAGCGTACGTGGGGCTCAGCCGGGCCAATACAAGGTTCAATACCGATCCGCGATTCCGGAGCTCATTCATCCCCGTCGCATCGAGTCGAAGAATTCCGCGTTGCTCTTGGTCGCCTTGATCTTGTCGAGCAGGAATTCCATGGCCTCCAGGTCGTCCATCGGGTAGAGGAGCTTGCGCAGGATCCAGACCTTTTGCAGGACGTCCTGCCTCAGCAGCAGCTCCTCGCGCCGCGTGCCGGACCGGTTCACGTTGATCGATGGATAGATGCGCTTCTCCGACATGCGGCGATCGAGGTGGATTTCCAGATTGCCGGTGCCCTTGAACTCTTCGTAGATGACATCGTCCATGCGCGAGCCGGTGTCGATCAGCGCGGTGGCGAGGATGGTGAGGGAGCCGCCTTCCTCAATGTTGCGCGCTGCACCGAAAAAGCGCTTCGGGCGTTGCAAGGCATTGGAATCGACGCCACCGGTGAGCACCTTCCCTGAGGCCGGTACCACGGTGTTGTAGGCGCGCGCCAGACGCGTGATCGAATCGAGCAGGATCACCACATCCTTCTTGTGCTCGATCAGCCGCTTGGCCTTTTCCATCACCATCTCGGCGACCTGCACGTGGCGCGTGGCCGGCTCGTCGAACGTCGAGGACACGACCTCCCCCCGCACGGAGCGCTGCATCTCGGTCACTTCCTCGGGGCGCTCGTCGATGAGGAGCACAATGAGGATCACCTCCGGATGATTAGCGGTGATGGCATGCGCAATGTGCTGCAGCATGACCGTCTTCCCGGCCTTGGGCGGCGATACGATCAAACCGCGCTGGCCTTTGCCGATCGGCGCGATGATGTCGATGATGCGGCCGGTCAGGTTTTCTTCGGATTTGATTTCGCGCTCGAGGTGGAGCGGTTCGGTGGGATGCAGCGGGGTGAGGTTTTCGAAGAGGATCTTGTTCTTGGCGTTCTCGGGAGGCTCCGAGTTGACCTTGTCCACCTTCACGAGCGCGAAGTAGCGCTCCCCGTCCTTGGGCGTTCGAATCTCTCCTTCGATCGAGTCGCCCGTGTGCAGGTTGAACCGCCTGATCTGCGAGGGGCTCACGTAGATGTCGTCGGGCCCGGCCAGGTAGGAGGTGTCCGGCGAGCGCAGGAAGCCGAAGCCGTCCGGCAGCACCTCCAGGGTGCCTTCGCCGTAGATGCTTTCGCCTTTTTTCGCCTGGTTCTTGAGCAGCGCAAAGATCAGGTCCTGCTTGCGCATGCGGTTGGCGTTTTCGAGCTCGTTGGCGTTGGCCATCTCCACGAGCTCAGTTACGTGGAGGTTTTTCAGATCAGAGAGATGCATGGGAGGGGGTTTAAACCAACAAGGCGAACGAAAAGGGGAAGGTGACGACGGGGAGATACGACACGCCGATATCGGCTTGGGAAACGGCCCGCTCTACCTGGGCAGCCGCGCCAGGACCCTTCAACGGCGGGCCCGCACGATCTGTCTGCTTGCTAAGCGATATCGGCCAAAGAGGTTAAAGGCTTTAGATGGTGCTGTCAATAAAGGCCGTGAGCTGTGATTTGGACAGGGCGCCCACCTTGGTGGCTTCCACGTTGCCGTTCTTGAAGATCATCAGTGTTGGAATGCCCCGAATCCCGAATTTAGGCGGCGTAGCCTGATTTTCGTCGATATTGAGCTTGGCCACCTTGAGGCGCCCGGCGTATTCCTGCGCAACCTCGTCGAGGATGGGCGCGATGTTCTTGCAGGGGCCGCACCATTCGGCCCAGTAGTCGACCAATACCGGGACGGAGGACTGCAACACCTCCGGCTCGAACGTATCGTCAGTGACATAGTGTATGTGTTCGCTGTGTATGTATTCACTCATGGTGAGAGGTCAGCCCTTCATTCAGATGAGAAGTCGCGATTGGGAGCGCATAACAGGTCGCCGCCGGACCGCGGCCACCCAGATAGGTGAGGCGTATGCTATCCAAAATCAAGCGCGCGTGGAAGCTTTGCGCGACCCGGCTACGGTGCGGTGCATAAAAAGATATCTGATAAACTTTAGCGTTTTTGGGCCCGGTTTCGGCCGGTCCGCCGGCAGTTCATCGCACGCAGCGCGTAATCCAAACCTGCCGAGCTATTCGAGGAAACGCCTGTATGACCTATGTTGTCACGGAATCCTGCATCAAGTGCAAATATACCGATTGCGTGGACGTATGCCCGGTCGACTGTTTCCACGAGGGCCCGAACATGCTGGTGATCGATCCCGACGAGTGTATCGATTGCACGCTGTGCGTGGCGGAGTGCCCAGTGGAGGCGATCTTCGCGGAGGACGATGTGCCGGTGGACCAGCGTGGCTACACGGCGCTCAACGCGGAGCTTGCCAAGGCCTGGCCGGTGATCACCGAGAAAATCGACGCGCCAGAAGATGCGGACGAGTGGGCCAAGGTGAAAGACAAGAAAGGCCTGCTGGAGAAGTAACCCGCTTGATCCGCAGGGCCGGCGCCGGCTCCTGCCCGCGCGGTCAGCAGATCCCATGCCTGCGTGTGGCGCGTCTCCTCGCAGCAGTACCGACGTGTACGGCGAGCTGATTCGACATCTGGCGCGTGGCGCCAGCGTAGTCACCCCCAACCGCCGGCTGGCCGCTGCTGTGCGCAGCGCGTTCGATGCCGCGCAAAGCCAGGATGGCCTCGCAACCTGGCCCGCCGCGGACGCGCTTCCCTGAAACAGCTGACTGGAGCGCGCATACCGCGATGCCTTGTTCAAAGGCGCGACCGCGCAGCTGCTCACCACCCAGCAGCAGGAGAATTTTCTGTGGTCGCGGGTGGTGGAGCATTCGGCCGAGGGCGGTTCGCTGCTCGGAATATCCGCCACCGCGCAGGCCGCATTGGAGGCGTGGCGGCTCGCGCATGCGTGGCGACTGTTGCCGGCCCTGAAGAGCATGCCGCTCGCCGAAGAAAGCGCCGCTTTCCTGCGCTGGGCGGGCGCATACGAGCGCATTTGTACGGAGCAGCGCTTGCTCGATCATGCCCGGCTTGCCGATACGCTGCACGATCTGGTGCGGGCGGGAAAGGCCGGCCTCGGGCGCAGCGTGATGCTGTTCGGTTTCGATCAGCTCGATCCGCAGCAGCGCGCGCTTGTCGATTCGTTGCGCGAGCGCGAAGTGAACGTGGAGATGTGCGCTGTTCCCCGAGCGCGCTGCGCCGCCGTGGTCGTGCAGGAGGCTGGCGTCGAAAGTGAGCTCAGGCTGGCGGCGCTGTGGGCCCGCAGCCGCCTCGCCGCCAATTCCGCAGCACGTATCGGCGTGGTAGTGCCGGATCTCACGCGCCTGCGTTCGCACATCCTGCGCGTGTTTGACCAGGTCCTGGTGCCGGCTGCGGCGTTGCAGCCCGGAGCGAACATTCCGCGACCATGGAACGTGTCGCTGGGGACCGCGCTCGCAGACTGGCCGCTGATCCACGCTGCGCTGCTCATCCTCGAGCTGGCCTGCGGCGAGTTGTCGGTGGAACGAGCCAGCGTGCTGCTGCGCTCCCCATTCGTGGGCGGCGCTCACAGCGAAGCCGATGCACGCGCTCTGCTGGACGCCCGGCTGCGGCGGCTTGGGGATCCACATTTGTCGTTGCAAGCGCTGGAGTTCCACGCCGCCCACCAGAAGCAGCCGGATCAATGCCCGTGGCTCGCGGCAGGTCTGGCTCGATTGCGAGCACAGTTGAGCGCGCTTCCAAGCCAGCCGCAGCCTGTGAGCTTCTGGGGTCCTGCCTTGCAAAGGCTCTTGGCAGCGCTGCAGTGGCCGGGCGAACGCGCACTCGACAGCCATGAGTATCAAGCCTTCGCCGCGTGGAAGGAGATGATGGCCGAGCTTGCGCAGCTCGAAATCGTGTCGCCGCCGGTGCGGCTGCACGCTGCGGTGGAGATCGTCGCGCGGCTGGCGCGCGAGCGCGTGTTCCAGCCCGAGAGTCCGCCGGTCCCGATTCAGATTCTGGGTCCGCTGGAATCTGCGCGGCTCGAGTTCGATCATCTGTGGGTGCTGGGGCTCACCGATGAGACCTGGCCGCGCGTTCCGCGCGCCAATCCGCTGTTGCCGATCGAGCTGCAGCGCCAGCGCGGGATCGCGCGTTGTTCCGCGGAGTGGAAGCTCGGCTTTGCCCGGCGCATGCAGGCCGGCTGGGAGGCATCCGCGCATGAGCTGGTATTGAGCTGGCATAGCTCGAGCGAGGATCGCGTGTTGTCGGCGAGTCCGCTGCTCGGCGGGCTCGCTGGAGCGACGCCGGAGCAGCTCGGCATCGAACCCGCCGCGGACTGGCGCATCGAGCTGTATCGTAGCGCTCGATTCGATCGAGTCCCGGACTGGATCGTCAGCGAGCTGGCGCGCGATGTGAGCGTCACAGGCGGGGCGCGGGTCCTCCAGGATCAGGCGGCCTGCCCGTTTCGTGCGTTCGCAGCGCATCGACTGCACGCGCGCGCGCTGGAGCATCCACAGGAGGGCTTGAGCCCCCGCGATCGCGGGGTCTTGTTGCATGCAGCGTTGGCGAACCTGTGGAGTGAGCTCAAGTCTTCGCAGCATCTGCACGACAGCGAGGCGGGCGCGCTGCAGGAGCTGGTGCAACGTTCGGTGTCGAGCGCATTGAGCCGTCTGCATCCGCGCCGCAGCTCGCCGCTGCAGATTCGCTTCATCGAGCTCGAGCGCGCGCGGCTCAATGCATTGGTGAACGAGTGGCTCGACATCGAGCGCGTGCGCCCGCCGTTCGAGGTGGTGGCGTGCGAGGACGATCGCACCGCCAGCCTCGGCGGGCTCGAGCTCAAGATGCGGCTGGATCGCGTCGATCGGCTCAACGACGGCGACGAGATGCTGATCGACTACAAGAGCGGCGCGAGCAGCCTCGCAGACTGGTTCACCGATCGTCCCGATGAGCCGCAGCTTCCGCTCTATGCCATTACGCGCCCGCAAGCGCCGCGTGCGCTCGCATTCGCGCGCGTCGCGCGCGGCGAGTCTGGTTTTCTCGGCCTCGCTGAGAGAGCCGATCTGGCGCCCGGTGTGCAGCGGTTCACTCCGGGTCGTCTGGATGTGAGTCGCGACTGGCCTGAGCTGATCGGGAACTGGCGCACGATCCTGGAACAGCTCGCGCTGTCCTTTCGTTCCGGGAAGGTTGCCGTGGCGCCAAAGAAGCGCGTAGACACCTGCAGCCGCTGCGAGTATGGCCTCGTGTGCCGGGTGAGTGAGATGCTCGACCGCGGGTCTCCGACATCGCAGCCGAACCAGACCGATGACTGAGGCCCTGCAGCGCAGTGATCAGCTGGCACGCCGGCGCGCACTCGATCCGACGCGTTCGTTCATCGTTCAGGCACCGGCCGGCTCAGGCAAGACGGAGCTGTTGATCCAGCGCTTCCTCACGCTGCTTGCCCGCATCGATGCACCCGAAGAGCTCGTGGCCATTACCTTCACGCGCAAGGCGGCCGGCGAGATGCGCAAGCGAGTGCTCGATGCCCTGGCGGCTGCGAGTGCGGGTAAAACGCCCGACAGCGAGCAGGAGCGCATCACCTTGCCGCTGGCACAAGCGGCACTGCATGCCGATCAGACCAACGGTTGGGGGCTCGTGGACAATCCCGCGCGCCTGCGCATTCTCACCATCGATGCGTTGTGCTTGTCACTTGCCGCACAGATGCCGCTGCTGTCGCGCATGGGCGCGATGCCATCGCCGCTCGACGATGCCGAAGATCTGTATCGCGAGGCTGCGCGCGAAACGCTCGCTCAGCTCGAGCACGCTGAGTACTCGCAGCAGGTGGAGTCGCTGCTATGGCATGTGGACAACAACAGCCTGCTCGCTCAGGATTTGCTGGCGCGTCTGCTCGCGCGACGCGACCAATGGTTGCGCCACGGCCCTGACTGTGACCGCGAAGCGCTGGCGCGGGCGTTCGCAAATCTCGCCGTCGAGCGCATGCACCAGGCACGCGGACTGTTGCCGGCGCGCACTGTTCAGCCGTTGCTCGGCTGTCTGCGCTATGCAGCGGCCAATCTGTCGCAGACGCAACCGGATTCATCGCTTGCCGGGTGCGGCGGGCTGAGCGCGTTGCCGGCGGTTCATGCAGACGCCATTGCGTCGTGGCGTGCGATCGCAGGCCTGCTGCTGACTGGCGCCGGTGAAGTGCGGCGCAAAGTCGATGTGAATACCGGTGTCCCGCCGGCGGGTGAAAAAGGCATCACCGCTGCTGAACAGCGCACTCGGGAAAACGCGAAGCGCACGGTGGAGCGCCTGCTCAGCGACATTGCGGACGTGCTGGGCT
>JBGQKF010000089.1:0-11690 GCA_041499435.1 Gammaproteobacteria bacterium | reverse complement strand
GGTATGACCGGCCTCGGCACGTTAGCGACGCCGGTGATCGGCGTGCTGTGCGCGTGGGTGCAGCTCGGAGAGCGGCCCACTGCGATGGAGGCGAGCGGTATGGCGCTGATTGCGGCAGGTCTCAGCTTGCTCGCCTGGGACGGATTACGCGCGACTGCCCGCCAGAAGCCGCCCGCTGGCGGCTCCGGCTAGCCTTAGGATTACTTGCAGAAGTCCGGCTGTTCCTGACAAGAGATGAAGCGCCCGAGCGGGCGTTTGAACGTGTGCTCCGTGGGCTGCTGGACCAATGTCTTGGCAGCCTGGTCCGTGGAATGGCTGGGAATGGTAAAGGGCAGGGACACAATAAACGCAACCGTTCCCAATCCCATTGCCAGCAGGCCGAGCGGGCGGCCGAAAACCGCATCCACGAACATCTCGCCGGCGCTGGGGTCGCGCCGGCTTTGTTCCTGGTCATAGGCCAGAACGGGCCCTGCCATAATCGTCAGAGCGAGTACGCCCGCCAGCAAACTTTTCCATGCGCGCATGTTGCCTGCCTCCTAAAAATTGGCTTGAATCGATTCCATTCTAACCCCTGGTTTCTATGCAGGACAACGGGTTAGGTAACATATTCCGCAGATTTCACTAAGCTCCCACCTTCAGCCCGTCCGGGTTTAGGTCGGTGTATCCTTGCGCGAATCCCGCGTCATAGCAGCAATATCGGTACCAACGCCCGGGAAATTGAGCCTGGAGGCGGTTTAAGATGCGAATCGAGCTGAATTATGGAAAGGGTACGCTCCCCGTCGAGCTGCCCGATACCTTCGACGTAACCGTCATCCGCAAGCCGGTGATGCCGGTCCATGCCGATGCGGCAGCGAGCGTTGCGCAAGCTCTGAGCAATCCGATCAGCGCACGCGCCTTGGGGGACGAGGCGCGCGGCGCCACTTCGGCGTGCATCCTGATCTGCGATATCACGCGACCGGTACCCAACGGATTGCTGCTGCCCCCGATCGTGCGTGCTCTGCTCGAGGCGGGCATCGCTGCAGAGCGCATCTTGATTCTGGTCGCCACCGGGTTGCACCGCCCCAACGAAGGCGACGAGCTTGCCGAGCTGATCGGCGATCCCTGGGTCGCGCAGACGGTCCCGATCGCGAATCACTTCGCGCGCAACGACGATGATCATGTGCTCCTCGGCACCACCAGTGCCGGTACTGTAATACGGCTGGACAAGCGCTTCGTACAGGCCGATCTGAAGATCGTCACCGGCCTGGTCGAGCCGCACTTCATGGCCGGATACTCCGGCGGGCGCAAAGTGATTGCGCCGGGCGTCGCGCATGCAGAGACCATCACGACTTTTCATAACGCGCGCTTTATGTCTCACGCCTGCGCCGACAACTGCGTGCTGGACGACAATCCGCTGCATCGTGAGCAGCTCGAGATCGTGCGCATGCTCGGCCGCGTGCTGGCGGTCAATACTGTGATCGACGAGCACCGGCATCTGTCCTTCGTGAACTACGGCGAAGTCGTGGAAAGCCATCTGGAAACGGTGCGTTTCACCCGCGACTATGCGCAAGTCCCGGTCGCCCGCCGTTTCAGCACGGTCGTCACCAGTGCCGCGGGCTATCCGCTCGACACGACGTACTACCAGACGGTAAAAGGGATGGTGGCCCCCTTGGACATCCTCGCGCCCGGCGGCAATCTGATCATCGCCTCGGAATGCGCGGAAGGCATTGGGTCCACCGAGTATCGGGACGCGCAACGCCGCTTGCTGGCGCGTGGTGTCGAAGGCTTTTTCGCCGACATCAGCAGGCAGAGTCATGCCCAGATCGACGAGTGGCAGACGCAGATGCAGTTGAAGCCAATGCGCCGCGGCACCGTGCATCTGTACACGACCGGGCTGCGGGGCGAAGATCGCGCGCTCACTGGTGTCAATCTGGTCGACTCGGTGTCCGAGGCGGTGCTGCGCTGTACCCGCTCTGCCGGCTCCACGGACATTGCGGTGATACCGGAAGGACCTTACGTGGTTCCTGTGTATCGCGCGTCCGCCTAGAACCTATCTCAAAATCCCCCGCGTACGCGACGGCGCCCATTTGGGCGCAGTTCTAGTCTTCGCGCCGCGTAGTCACGCGCCAGGCCTTGTCGTCCGGGTTGTACCCGAAGTAGTGGATCCCGTCGGGTGCGGCATAGTAAATCGTGCAGAAGCGCCGGCCCATCTGCTTGGAATACGCGCGACAGATCATCCCGCTGTTGCGCTCGCTCAGTGACCAGTTGCCCGTATCGGCGCCTCCGCCATCGTCTGCGTATTGCAGCGTGCCGTCCGCTTTGAGGTCCGTGCGCACGACGTGACCGCCTACGCTGCGCGCGATGCGCTTGCCAGGATAGTTACGCCGGAGCTCGGCCGCATCGATGCGGCGCAGGCCAGCCGCCTCGGCGGAGGCGATGTCCGGCGGCGCCACGGGGAATTCCTGCGCGCAAGCGACCTTCGTCAGGAGAACCGCGCCCGCCAGGGCGACTACGCTGATCATGATCTGCATGGATGTGCCTCCGCAACCCGCAGATTAATCGGTGCGCTGCCATCTCGCCAAGTCGGGCCGAGCAAAACAAAAAGGCGGTGATCGATCACCGCCTTCGAGTACTGCTTCAAGCGATCAGCGGATCTACGCCCGGAACTGGCGCGGAGTCACGCCGACGATGCGTTTGAAGTGCCGCGTCAAGTGGCTTTGATCGGCGAACCCCACCGCGCTCGCCACTTCTGCGAGCGAGCGCTCCCCCGACCCAGCCGACAGCAGCGAGCGCGCGCTGTTGACGCGCAGCTGGATGAGATACTGATGCGGCGATACTCCGAGCGATTGCTTGAACATCCGCGCCACATGGAACGGGCTTAGACTCACCGCCTTGGCGATCTCATTGAGCGACAAATCGCTCGTGTAATTTTCATGAATGAACTGAAGCGCGTGTGCTACGGCGCGCGGCTGAGTACCGTGCGTCTCGGC
Organism: Gammaproteobacteria bacterium; assembly: GCA_041499435.1. Lineage (GTDB taxonomy): Bacteria > Pseudomonadota > Gammaproteobacteria > Burkholderiales > SHXO01 > SHXO01. Next base: position 8,721 of record JBGQKF010000089.1, on the reverse strand, counting down.
GGGCGCGGCGCTCTCATCCTCGCCCACGGAGCAGGCTTGCAGATCCCGGCCATCGGCGCACTGTGCGTAGTGGCGCAACAGATGCACGGCCAGGATGTTGGCAAGCGACTCGGCGTAGAGCCTGCCGCCTCGTTCGGCTCGCACCACTTCGCGCGACAGCACCCCGGCGATATTGGTGATAGCCGGATCGCCGCTGCGCTCGGTGAGCACGAATCGATAGTGGTCCGGGCTCAGCGCGAATACCTGCTGCGCGACCTTGTCGACGAAAGCGGGATCGAGTGCAAGGATCGAACAGCTGATGCGCGTCTTCCAGGTCCAGCGAATCGGCATACCGCTGGGCAGCAGGGTTACGAATCCGGGCGCGGTTTCGTGCTCCACGCGCGCACCTGCGGATTCACGGATAACACGCCCGCCGCTCAAGCAGACGAACACGAGATGCTTGGTGCTGCCATTGGGCAGCACACGGGAGGCCGGGGCGCTGTCCCGGCGCTGAAACTCGATCACCGACCAGCCCAGGCCGCGACTGGAGATGCGTACGTTCTCGGGAGCATGTTCCAGGTAATCCCCCGGCTGCTCCGCTGTGCGCGTCGCAACCGTATTTGCGGAGTAACTCATGACATCCTTTCTGACAAATCCTTTTGCGCAGTCCGGGTATTGCCTGACGCTGCGCGCGAAGGGTAGATTTAAGCCCCACCGCGGCCGCCGGGGAAGGAGGGAGGGGGCATAACAGCTATGCACGGCTCGAATAGGTGTGTCGGTGAACGGACACATTCGATAGGTCTTACTCGCTGATACACTCGCGTCTATCGTCGATCTCAGCCCCTCGAGCGACGTTCGGGTGAGACCCTATCGATGAATCCCACCACGACTTCATGGACAAACTGGGCTTGATGGAGATCTTCGTGCGCATCGTCGAGACCGGCAGCTTCTCGGCGGTGGGGCGCGAAATGGCGATGAGCCAACCGACGATCAGCAAGCAGATCGGGGCGCTCGAGCGCAGCCTCAAGACCCGCCTGCTGAACCGCACCACCCGCAGCTTGAGCCTCACCGAAGCCGGCGCGGCCTACTACGAGCGCTGCCGCAAGATCATCGATCAGGTCCAGGCCGCCGAGACCAGCCTGGGGGCGTTTCAAGGTACGCTTACCGGCACGCTCAGCATCAATTCGTCAGTCGCCTTCGGGCAGATGTTCCTGACGCGTCTGGTGCTCGAGTTTCAGCGCGTCCATCCGGATCTGGCCGTCGTGGTGACGCTCAACGACCGCTACATCGACCTGGTCGAAGAAGGCATCGATGTGGCGATCCGGTTTGGACGGCTGGTGGACCCCGGACTCATCGCCCGGCGCGTCGCCAGTTCACCGGTGGCGCTCGTGGCGGCACCCCAATATCTCGCCAACCGCGGCTACCCTGCGCATCCCAGCGAGCTGACGCGGCACAGCTGCCTGCATTACACCTACCTCTCCACCGGCAACGAGTGGGTTTTCCCCTCCGCGCACGGCGAAGTACGCGTGCGCATCTCAGGCACATTTCGCTCGAACAACGGGTACGCGCTGCGCGATGCGATGCTCGCCGGTCACGGCATCGCCATCATGCCGCTGGTCTTCGTGCAGAGGGAGTTGGAAGAAGGGCGGGCGGTGGGCTTGCTGCCGGAGTTCACCAACATCGCCATACCGGTGAATGCGGTTTATCCCGCCGGGCGCTATGTTCCCGACAAGGTGCGCGGCTTCGTCGACTTCATGCAGACGCGTCTGCACACCATACCCGGTTTGCAACCGGCTTGAGGCTGTCCGCGGCCGCCGGAACGGGTAGACTGTCGGCGTTCCGCGCTCTCCCTCAAGGCCGCAAGGGCACACACATGATCGACGATCGTATCGAAGTCAACATAGCCGGCGGACTGGATGTGCCGCTGCCGAAGATGGCCAACGTACGGCAGAAGTTCGAAGCCACGCGCCTGCCCGATATCCCAGCCACCATCGCGGCCCAGTTTCAGAGCCCCGCAGTACGCAGCCTCATCCAGCCCGGGCAAAGCATCGCGGTAGGCTGCGGCAGCCGCGGCATCGCGAACATTGCCGAGATCGCGCGGGCCGTGATTCGCGAGCTGCAGGCGGCGGGCGCCAAGCCGTTCGTCTTTCCTGCGATGGGCAGCCACGGCGCGGCAACCGCCGAAGGGCAGAAGAAAGTGCTCGAGAGCTACGGCATCACCGAAGCCTCCACCGGTGTGCCGATCAAAGCCAGCATGGAAACGCGGATCGTCGGTGAGCTTCCTGATGGAACATCGGTTCATGTAGACAAGAACGCCGCGGAGGCCGACGCGATCGTCGTCATCAACCGCATCAAGCCGCATACCGGCTTTCGCGGCCCGACCGAAAGCGGGCTCACCAAGATGCTGTCGATCGGCATCGGCAAGATCATCGGCGCTGCTACTTACCACACCCACGGCATGGATCGATTTCCGGAGCTGCTGCCGCAGATCCGCGATACTGTGATGGCCAACTGCAATCTCCTGTTCGGCGTGGGAATCGTGGAGAATGCGTATGACGAAACCGCGCTGGTGGAAATCGTACCGGCCGCGGAGCTCGCTGCACGCGAGCCCCAGCTGCAGGCGCTCGCCAAGCAGTACATGCCGCAGCTCTACTTCGACGAGATCGATGTGCTGATCATCGACGAGATGGGTAAAAACATCAGCGGCGCCGGCTTCGATCCCAATATCACGGGGCGCAATCGCCGTGCGATCCAGTGGGCGCCCAGGCCGCTCATCAAGAAGATCGTCGTACTCGGGCTCACGCGCGAGAGCATGGGTAATGCCACTGGCATCGGCTCGGCAGACGTGATCACCATGCGCATCTGGCGTGAGTTCGACGTGCCGTCCACCTACGCCAACATCATCACCTCCGCAAACCTGGACGGCGCGGCGATTCCCATGATCATGAATACCGATCGTGAGGCGATAGCGCTGGCGGTGAAGACGGTCGTGCGAGTGAAGCCGCAGGATTGCAGGATCGTACGCATCAAGAATACCCTGCACCTGTCCGAGATCCAGGTCTCCGAGCCGTTGCTGGATCTGGTGCGCGCGCAGCCGCAGCGCTTCGAGATGGTGTCCGATCCCGCGCCTTTCGCGTTCGATACTCACGATGCACTCCCGCCGTTCGTGCGCACCCCGCATGCGCAGGCCGCCTGAATGAAAGTCAACCGGGTCCGGCGGCCGTGCGTTTATCGGGGCACGAGCAGTGCGGCCTACCGCTTCTGCCGTCGAGGGTGATATGCCCGAGTGCTCAAATCAACAGAGGGGACTTGTGATGAAGAAACTGATCGTTCTAGCCGTGCTGGCCGGGTTTTGTCTGCCGGTGCTGGCCGATACCGCGCAGCAGGATAAGATGAAGGCGTGCAATGCCGATCCCAAGGCCAAGGCCTTGAAGGGTGACGAGCGCAAGAAGTTCATGAGCGAATGTCTCTCGGGCAAGAGCGCGGCCGCACCCGCTGCCGATGACAAGAAGCTCACCCCGCAGCAGGAGAAAATGAAGTCCTGCAACGCCGACGCGAGCGCGAAAGCTCTGAAGGGCGACGAGCGCAAGAAATTCATGAGCCAGTGCCTTAAGGGTTGAGTCGCGGCACACAGCTCGATCAACGCCCCGCAGCGCGCGGGGCGTTTTCGTTTGCGCTGCCCGGGCGCTCCTGCCCGTCGGATGTGCTGTAGTAAGCTCACGTTTTCGCGAGCGGCCCCATCTCGTAGCCGGCCACGACAGACCACGAGGAGCATCCCATGTATGCGTATGCGCGCGTCCTGACGATTCTGTTGCTTGCCGCATCGATCCCTGCGCAGGCGGCCTTCATGACCGGAACACAGCTCAAGCAACATCTCGACGACGCGCAGAACAGCTCTTCGTTCAACGCGATGACCATAGGAATGGGTTATGTGGCCGGCGTGTTCGACATGATCGACCGCACCCAGGTGTGCATCACACAGCAGTTGTCGGCGCGCGAGGCGATGCAGATCGTGCATCGTTATCTCAACACGCACCGCAGTGAGCTGGAGCAGCCCGCCTCAGGCCTGGTGGTGAAGGCGCTGTCCGAGGAGTTCCCGTGCAAACCATGAGCCCCCAGCCCGCAATCAAGTCAACAACGGAAACAAAAAAAAGGCGCGAAGCTCGCGCTTCGCGCCTTTGACGATGGGCCAGGGAGATTAACCCACCGTCACGGGGACGTAAATCCGGTTGTCACCGCGCTGGATCAGCAGAGCCAGTGGCTTGCCTTGCGGGGCCTTGTCGACCAGCTGCTTGAACTGCTTGGCGGACTGGATGCTCTCGCCGTTCACAGCGAGTACCACATCGCCCTCCTGGATCCCGGCTTTGGCCGCCGGACCCTGAACTCCGCCCACCACCACGCCCCCTTTGACTTCGAGCTGTTGCTTCTGCTCAGGCGTCAGGTCTTCTACGGCCAGTCCGAGCTTGCCGGTCTCGGCTGCTCCGAGCGAGCGTCCGGCCGCGGCCGTCTTCTCAGCCTGCATCTCGCCCACAGCAACGCTCAGCGTCTTCTCTTCGCCCTGGCGGTAGATCTTCACTTTCGTTTCCGTGCCCGGCTTAGTCATGCCGACCATGCGCGGCAGATCCCGCGAATCGGTCACCGGCTTGCCGTCGAACTCGACGATCACGTCGCCGCTCTTGAATCCGGCTTTGTCAGCAGGGCTGCCCGGTTCCACCGACGCGACCAACGCACCCTTCGCGTCCTTCATGCCGAAGGACTTTGCGAGCTCCTGGCTCAATTGCTGGATCTGCACGCCGAGCCGGCCGCGCGTCACCTTGCCGTGCGATTGCAGCTGATTGGCCACGTCCATCGCGACGTCGATCGGGATCGCGAACGACACGCCCATGTAGCCGCCGGTACGGCTGTAGATCATGGAATTGATGCCGATCACCTCACCGTTCAGACTGAACAACGGTCCACCTGAGTTACCTGGGTTCACCGCCACATCGGTCTGAATGAAGGAGACGTAGCTCTCGTCAGGCAATGCGCGTCCTTTCGCGCTCACGATACCTGCGGAGATACTGTTCTCGAAGCCGAACGGGGAACCGATCGCTGCTACCCACTCGCCGACCTTCGCCTTGTTCGGATCACCGATATTGACTACCGGCAAGTCCTTGGCCTCGATCTTGATCAGCGCGACGTCGCTGCGCGCATCCGAGCCGATCACTTTGGCCTTGAACTCGCGCTTGTCGGTAAGGCGCACAGTCACTTCACCACCGTTTCCGACCACATGCGCATTGGTCAGAATATAACCGTCCGGCTTGATGATGAAGCCGGAACCCTGCGCCGTCTGCGGCATCGGTTGCGGCATTTGCTGACCGAACGGAGCCTGGCCGAACGGCGAGAACGGGAACGGAATCCTCGGTCCGCGGAACTGTGGTCCGCCGGGCAGACCCTGGTCGTCCTGTGGCGAATCCGCGGTCGGCATGGCGCGCTCCACCGTGATATTGACTACGGCTGCGCCTTCCTTTTCCACCAGCGCGGAAAAGTCGGGCATCGCGCGCGTCACTGCAGTCGCGGCACCAGGAGCGGTGGCCGCCGCAGTCACCTGGTCGGCATGCGCGCTCCCGGGAAAATCGATACGCGAGCAACCGCTGAACACCGAAGCCATCGCGGCCGCCAGTACTGCAACTTTGAATCTGCGGTTCATGTGTCACAACTCCTGTTGAGATGGGGGATTTGCATCGCTGCCCGATCAATATGGAGTTGCAGACTTAAGTCAACCTTAACCTGATCAATGGCTGGCGGGAGATGCGAAAGCCGGCAAGCGCACGCTGACTTTGAGCCCGGTGCCCGCGCGCGCATCATCCAGCGACACTTCGCCAGCGTGGCGTTGCGCCACGCGCTTGACGATAGCAAGTCCCAGCCCGCTGCCCTCCTCTACGGCAGCGCGCGGCACTCGATAGAAGCGATCGAACACCCGCAGCCGCTGTTCCGGCGGAATGCCTGGGCCGCTATCCTCCACCTCGATCAGCGCCTGCGGACCATCACGGCGGGTGCGGACGATGACGCTACCGTGCGCCGGCGTATAACGCAGCGCGTTATCGATCAGATTGGACAACATCACGCGCAAAGCATCACGCTCCCCACGGATCAACACCGGCTCAGTAGCGGGCTCCAGGCGCAGCTGCTGCTGATTGAGCGCCGCTTGCGGCTCGAAATCGCTCACCACTTCTCGCGCAACCTGGTTCATATCTACACTCTCGGTCGCCGCATCGGGCACCTGCGGGTCCTGGCGCGCGAGCGTCAGCAGCTGCTGCACCAGCCGGTTGGAACGTTGCACACCACGCTCCAGCCGCTCGATCGCAGCCGCACGCTCCTCTGCGCTGGAGGCGCGCTTGAGCAGCGAAAGCTGCAGCTGCACCGCCGTCAGCGGCGAGCGCAGCTCGTGCGCAGCATCGCCGACGAACTGCCGCTGCAGTTCCATAGCCTGCTGCAGCCGTTGCAGCAGATCGTTGAGTGCCCCGACCAGCGGGACCAGCTCATCGGGCAGATCCTCATGCGGCAGGGGTTGCAGCGAAGCCGGTGTGCGTGCGCGCAGGGCTGACGAAATGCTCGACAGCGGCTTCAGCACACGGCCCACCACGATCCAGATGCCGATTGCGAGCAGCGGCAGCAATGCGAGGAGCGGCGTTACCGCCCGTCGCGCGAAGTCGGCCGCCATCTCGCGGCGCAGGCTGAGCGGATGCGCCACCTGTATGATGCGCACGCCATCGAGCTGTGTAAACACACGCCAAGACTGCCCGTTCCAATCCATGTTGCTGAAGCCGGGACGCGGGCGCATGGGAATGGCCATGTTTGGGCGCGAATAGAACATAAGGACGCCGTCGCGATCCCACACCTGCGTAATGAAGTCGGGCTCGGGCGATGGCGTGCCAGGTAGCACCGGCACGCTGCCCAGGCTCTGACGCGACAGCGAGAAGGCGAGCTGCTTCAGCTGATAGTCGAGCAGCTCATCGAGATCCTGATGCGCTCTTTGGTAAGCGGCACCGCCCATCACCACGCCGGCCACCACCAGAGCGCCAAGCAGCCATGCAAGCAGCCTGCCGCGTATCGACGGGCGCGGCGCGCGCTCCGGCGTTTGCGTTTCGCTCATTCCGGCTTAGCCAGCGTGTAGCCAAGTCCGCGCACGTTGCGAATGGTGTCCGCGCCCAGCTTTCTGCGCAGATGATGGATATGGACCTCGACCGCGTTGCTTTCCACTTCCTCTCCCCAACCGTACAGGCGTTGCTCGAGCTGCGCGCGTGACAAGATGGCACCGGGCCGCTCCAGCAGAGCGGCGAGCAGCGCATACTCGCGCGCCGAGAGCGCGACTGGCTGCCCTTTCCAGGTTGCCTGGCGCGTGGCGGGGTCCAAGGTAAGCTCACCATGCTGCAACAGCGGCGCCGCACGTCCGCCATGACGCCGCAATACCGCGCGCACACGCGCCGCGAGCTCGTCGAGATCGAACGGCTTTACCAGGTAGTCGTCAGCACCGCCGTCGAGCCCGGCAATGCGATCGGCCACTGCATCGCGGGCGGTGATGACCAGCACCGGCGTCGCCTCGCCCCGGCGGCGCAGCTCGCGCAACCAGGCGAGCCCGTTCTTGCGCGGCAGCCCCAGATCCAGCAGCAGCAGCGCGTAAGGCTCCGTACGCAAGGCGACGTCTCCCTGTTCGGCATCGCGGACCCAGTCGACCGTAAATCCCTCCTGACGCAGCCCGGCGCGTACCGCTTCGCCGATCATGTTGTCGTCTTCGACCAATAACAGTCGCATGAGTCCGGTGTCTAACGTTGCGGTGAGGTTAGTTGGGGTGCCTTAACGTGCGCTTAACTCTGAGCCGGCACTATGCGGACAATGGGGATCGCACGCCGGTTCGGCAAGCGCCTTTTGGAACTTGATGCAATTGCAGGTGTCATGCGGTTCGTTCGTTCAGCAGCGTAAGCATAGTTGACGTCTGGCGGCGACATCAATAGATTGTCAGCGTAGGTCGGAACATTTCGTGCAAGGACTGGAGCTGCATGGGAAGGAAAGAGCTCAAGCGGGTGGATGGCGACGTGAAGACCAAAAAGCGCGGCAAGAAGAAACAGGCTGGCGGCCCCAAAGGCATCGTCGACGTGCTCAACTGCCCGCCGCTGTCGCACTTCCACTATGAGCTCGTAGTGGGGAACGGTATCGGCGATGACGCTGTGGAAGACGCGCTGGCGGCCTTCGAGCGCGCCTGGGAAGTGCGGCGGCAGAAAGCATATGAGGCCGCCAGTCAGGATGGCGAGCTGGTCAACGCCGAATGCATGGCCGGCGAAAGGCTCGTGCTCGGGCCTTTCAGCAGCAAGCAGGACTGGAAGATCGACTGGGACGCGGAGCCGATGACTGCAATGACGTGGTGCTGGGTGGGCTACGAATCCATCCGCTTCTGCAAGCCGGTCTAGCCCGGATATTTCATGAAGACGCCCCGGAATTCCATCGATGCCTTGTTCCACGGCTGCTTGCGGCAGATCGAGCTTAGTACACTTTGTACCGCCGGGCTACTCGGGCGCTGGCGGCCGATTTCCGGCCATTCTCGACATGCCCGCCTCGCCAATAGTCCCGGCTATTAGCAGCTGCGGTCGAGTCGAAACTGGCTCGGAACTCGACTCGCCATCATCCCGAATCCTTCATGAAATATCCGGGCTAGCCCGCCGCACATGGCGTAGTCCGATCCCGTCGCTCTCTATTGTGAACGTC
>JBGQKF010000088.1:0-11837 GCA_041499435.1 Gammaproteobacteria bacterium | reverse complement strand
TGCCCTATGCCGGAGCCTTTCAGTTTTCGCTCTACACCCCGCCCGGTGGTACTGCACCAACCGCCGCAACCTGCGTTTCTGCCGCTACACCTGCGGGCTGGTTGATAGCAACTCCCAGCGCCAATTGCGGTGGGACGAGCTTATTCTAATGTCGCGCAGCCGGGTGCCATAAAGACTGGCATACTTGTTCTGGCGCCCGCGGGACATAGCCGTCTCGCGGGCGTAATACTTTGCAACACGTTCCATCATCCCTGCATCAGTTTCATTTCCGCGGCCGCGAGCGCCTCTTCCGTTCCACGCAGGACGACGACGTCGTCCGTCAGCAGCCGCATATCCGGGTCGGGATGAGCGCTGCGCACATTGCGGCGGCGTACTGCAGTGACTTCTACTCCGAATTGAGCAAGCTGAAGCTCACCGAGTGTCCTGTCAACAGCCGCTGCCCCGGACGGAATGGCAACCGAGTGCAGCCGCAGCTGCAGGTGATCGCGCTCCTCCGCGGGCTCATCGGTCGCCCCGGGGAAGAATCCCCGGAACAAATCGTATCGGTGCTCGCGCGTCTCGCGAATGCGACGTAGAACCCGATTGAACGGGACGCCGATCAGCAACAGCGCATGAGTGGCGAGCATCAGACTGCCTTCCATGATCTCGGGCACAACTTCCGCGGCGCCCGCTTGTTTCAGGCGCTCGATGTCGCTGTCGTCGACCGTTCTGACCACCACCGGCACGCCCGGCCGCAGCTCATTCACCAGATTCAGAATGCGCAGTGCCGACGCCGTGTCGGAATAGGAAACGACTAGCGCGGCCGCGCGCATGAGCCCCGCGGCGGTCAACACTTCGCGGCGCGCCGCATCTCCGAACACAACGCTTTCACCGGCAGCAGCCGCCTCTTTGACGCGCTGCGGATCGACATCGAGCGCGATGAAAGCAATGCGTTCCTGTTCGAGCAGCCGGGCGAGGTTTTGTCCGCTGCGCCCATATCCGCAGATGATGACGTGATTCTGTGCCGCCATCGTATGCGCCGCGATGTTATGCAGCGCCATTGCGCGATACATCCAGTCGGCACTGCTCCAGCGGCGCACGACCAGCTCGCTCTTATCGATGATGAAAGGCGCTGCCAGCATCGACAAGATCATCGCAGCCAACACCACCTGCGACACTTGCGGGCTCAGCAGCTGCAGGCTGGTTGCCTGCGACAACAACACCAGCCCAAACTCACCCGCGGCGCACAACGCCAGGCCGCTTCGCATTGCAGTGCCGGCATCCAGACGCAATGCCCGACCCAACCCGATGACAATGGCAAACTTCCCGCAAAGCAGCCCAGCCAATAGCGCTGCTACCCAAGGCAGCCGATTGGCTACCTCACGCACGTCGAGTTGCATTCCTACCGTCACGAAGAACAGCCCAAGCAAGACGTCTTGGAATGGGCGAATGTCCTGCTCCACTTGATAGCGGTACTCGGTCTCGGAGATCAGCATGCCGGCCAGGAACGCGCCCAACGGAAGCGACAAACCAGCTCGGCCCGTGACCCAAGCGAGCCCCAAAGCAAAGAGCAAGAGATTGAGCATGAACAGCTCGGGGGACTTCTGCCGGGCCACTAGGTGAAACCACGGCCGCATCAGTCTTTGGCCAACAAACAGAACCAGGCCCAACACCACAGCTGCTTTCAACGCTGCAAAGACTAGACTGGGCAAGAGCTCTCCCGGAGCCTGCGCCAACGCAGGGGTCAAGATGAGGAACGGGACTACGGCAAGGTCCTGGAACAGCAGCACCCCGATAATCGCACGCCCGTGTTGTGAGTTGAGCTCCAGCCGCTCCGCCAGCAGCTTTGCCAGGATCGCGGTCGAGGACATCGAAAGCGCGCCACCGAGCGCCACACCTACCCGCCAACTCGCTCCGGCGGTTACGGCGATAGCAAGCACCAGCACAGTAGTGGCGAGCACTTGCGCGGCGCCCAGACCGAAGACCGCTCTGCGCATGGTCACCAACCTGGGCAGACTGAACTCCAGCCCCACGCTGAACATCAGGAACACAACCCCGAACTCGGCAAGATAGCGAGTGCGTTCATCGTCGGGGACCAAACCCAGCGCGTGCGGGCCGATCAGAATTCCCACCAACAGATAACCAATCAGCGCCGGCAGGCGGAGTTGGCGGAAGAGCACGACCACGCCCACAGCCGTGGCCAGGAGGATCAAGACGAGCTCAAGGGTGCTGTGCATGGCGCTGCCGGGGCGCGGGGGCCACGAGCGCCCTTCGCGCAACAAACTTTAGCACAGCGAAGTTGATGGACGACTGCCGCGGCGAGTGACCCCCCGCGGTAGTGCAAGTCACAACGCAGGAAAAGAAAAGCGCCCGTCCGGTCGGTCGAGCCCGGAACGGGCGCCAAGCTTACTACGCGAGCGGCAACGTGACTAAAGATTCGCCGCTGCAGAAGCCGTGCCCGGCATTTCGTGCGCGCCGGAGTCACTTTATCGGCCGTGCCTCCCAGCCGGCCCAGCTTCGTTCGGTACCTCCCTTGCTTCCTCCTTAGGGAAGGTGCGTCGGCCTCTTCTTAAGCAGGGCCAGTTCGCCTCTTCTTCGGGGCCGTTTTCATATTGCCCGGCCTCTTCTTGATGCTCGGGCCCTGGTTCGGCCTCTTTTCACCGCGGGCCGTGTACTGCTGAGCCTCTTATTGGTTTTGGCTTAACTTCTTTCTGGCGTCTTCTTGGTTCTTGGGCGGGCCATTCGTGTCGTTGTTATGCGACGCATTGTAGCCGACGGCGGATGGATGGGAAGGAGAATCAGCAAATTTGACTAAATGTTACTTCTATGAAACATACACTTACTCTGGTTTTCGGTTGATACACAGCGGCTTCTCAGATTCCCCCAATGTGCCGATCTTCTTCGCTCATTCCGTCCCGAGCGCGTCGGATTCCTTCGTCTGAAAAGCGAGCTGCATCCGCTGGTGCTAGCCCGCATTTCTCAAACTGGCGCGAGGTTATGGCGGTCATTCGCGGACGGCAGTTTGAGAAAATGCGGGCTAGCTGGCCGCCCGCACCTGGCGCAAACGATTCGGCTTCGGGTTTGCCGGTCTCACCATCGGGCTGGGTGAGGGTAATAGCCTGCAACTGCGCCCCAATCCCATTCGGGTATACTGCCCGCACCAAATGAGCAGGACTCCGCAACGAGCAACGCCGTCTTCCTCGCTGCAAAGCGCCCGCCGCACCCTGGATATCGAGGCGCGCGCAGTCGCTGCGCTGTCTGTTCGCCTCGACGAAAGCTTTGCCCATGCGGTAGAACTGGTGCTCGCTTGCACTGGCCGCACGGTAGTAAGCGGCATGGGCAAATCAGGCCACGTCGCACGCAAAATCGCATCCACGCTCGCAAGCACCGGAACCCCAGCGTTCTTCGTTCATCCCGCGGAAGCAAGTCACGGCGATCTCGGCATGATCACGGCGCAGGATGTCATGATCGCGCTGTCCAATTCGGGTGAGAGCGCGGAGCTGCTCGCTATCGTCCCGCTGATCAAGCGGGAGGGAGGACGGCTCATCGCCATCACCGGCAGTCCGAAATCTTCGCTCGCGCGTGAAGCCGATGTGCACCTGGACGCGGGCGTGGAAGAGGAGGCCTGCCCCCTTGGGCTGGCCCCCACCGCGAGCACGACTGCGGCCCTCGCGCTCGGCGACGCGCTGGCGGTCGCCCTGTTGGAGGCCCGCGGATTCAATCGCGAGGACTTCGCGCGTTCGCATCCGGGCGGAGCATTGGGCCGTCGCCTGCTGACTTATGTGCGCGACGTCATGCGCGAAGGGGATGCGATGCCATCGGTCCCGCGCACGGCCAAGCTGTCGCAGGCGATCCTGGAGATGTCGCGCAAGGCAATGGGCATGACGGCGATCGTGGATGAGCAGGCTCGTGTCATCGGGATCTTCACCGACGGTGACCTGCGCCGCGCTCTGGAGCGACCGCTCGATGTGCAGAATACGCCGGTGGAGCAGGTGATGAGCGCAAATCCGCGCACGATCCACGCGGAGCGGCTGGCTGTGGAAGCCGTCAAGTTGATGGAAGATCATCGCATCAGCCAGATTCTGGTGGTGGACGATGCTTCGCACCTGATCGGCGCGCTCAATATGCACGACTTGTTCCGCGCCAAGGTCTTGTAGAGCGCGCAAAGCGTGACTCCCGAGCTCACCGCGCGCGCCAGGGCCGTCCGTCTGCTCGTACTCGACGTTGACGGCGTGTTCACCGACGGACACCTTTATTACGTGGACGACGGTGTCGAGCTCAAAGCCTTCAACATTCAGGACGGGCTGGGGCTGCGCATGTTGAGCGCAAGCGGCATCATCATTGCGATCATCAGCGGGCGCCGCTCAAAAGCGCTCGAGCTGCGCGCCGAGAACCTCGGTGTGAAGCACGTGTTCCAAGGCGTGAGCGATAAGCTTTTGGTCTTCGAACAGCTCCTCATCAGCCTGTCGCTCAATGCTGGGGCCGCTGCCGCGATCGGCGACGATCTGCCGGATCTGCCGGTATTGCGTCGCTGCGAGCTCGCGGCGTGCGTACCGGAAGCTCCCGCGTTGTTGCGCGATTACGTTCATTACGTAACGCAGCGCGGCGGTGGACGTGGTGCGGTGCGCGAGCTGTGCGAGTTGATCATGACCGCGCAGGGAACTCTGGAGGCAAGGCTGCACGAGTTCATGAAATGAAGATTCGATGGATGGCTTGGGTGCCGGCATTTCTCATGGCCGGGCTTGCAGGGTTGACTTGGTGGCTCGACCAGATGGTGCAGCCGCTCACTGGAGCCAAAGATCCGGCTTCGGCCAGCGAGCCTGATTTCGTAGTCGATAATTTCCAGGCGACGCGCATGAATCTGGACGGGACCCAACGCTACGCAGTAGTGGCCAACCGTATGGTGCACTACCCCGGAGACAACACTGCGGTGCTCGATCATCCTTATCTCACGCATTTCGATCCGAACAAGGCGCCAGTGAGCATCCGAGCCAACCAAGGTGTGATGGAAAACAACGGCGAGAACGCTTTTTTTACCGGTGACGTGCAAGTCAAGCGTGCCGCGTTCGGCGATGATGCGGAATTGACGATGTACACGAGCTTTCTGCACGTCATCCCCGACAAGGATCTGGTGAAAACCGACCGTGAGGTCACTTTTGTCAGCGGCAATAGCACGCTCAAGTCGGTTGGCCTAGAATTCAACAACAAAACGCGGGAGCTGAGACTCCTCTCCAATGTCAAAGGACAATTCGAAACACCCGCCAAAGATCACCGGCCGCTGCCCTGGGACCGGCGCAAGCACTGAGCTCCGCGCCCGGACTTGCGCTGCGGCAGCGGCGTGGTGCGTGGCTTGCGTTCTCTCAGGTCCGGCACTGGCCGAAAAATCCGATCGCACCAAGCCGGTGAACGTCGAAGCCGACAAGCTCACCATGGACGATAACAAGAAAGAGAGCGTCTTCGAAGGCAACGTCACGCTGACGCAGGGCACTCTCATGCTGAAGGCGGACCGCATCGTGGTCAAACAGGATGCGCAGGGGTTCAACTACGGGTTCGCCTACGGCAAGCCCGCCTACTTCCGCCAGAAGCGCGAAGGCTTCGACGAGTACATCGAAGGCTTCTCCGAGCGGCTCGAATACGACGGCAGAAAGGACAAGATGCAGATGTTCACCAACGCCGAGATCCGCAAGGGTATCGACGAGGTGAAGGGCGACTACATCTCGTACGACGCCGTAACCGAGTTCTATCAGGTGATTGGAGGGCCCTCAGTCGCCACCACTGGCAATCCCAAGGGTCGCGTGCGGGCGACGATCCAGCCGCCTCCGCAGGCGGCGGACAAGCTGGGCGTCAGCCCGGCCAAGCCGTCAGTGCCCTTGAAACCATCCCCTAACCTGCGCGAGCCGAAGGAGCCGTGATGCGGCCGCGCTCAAGTCTACCGCCAGTCCTGCCGATATCCCTGACTCGGCCATGAGTGAGTTGCGTGCCGATCAGCTGCAAAAGCGCTTCAAGTCGCGAACTGTAGTCAAGGACGTCTCGCTCGACGTCAAAAGCGGTGAAGTGGTCGGGCTGCTCGGGCCCAACGGGGCCGGCAAGACCACCTGCTTCTACATGATCGTCGGCCTGATACCGAGCGATGGCGGCAGCATCTATTTGGATGGAAGGAGCTTGAATCGCATGCCCATCCACCGACGGGCGCGCATGGGGCTCGCCTACCTGCCGCAGGAAGCATCGATATTTCGCAAACTGACAGTGGCGGAAAACGTTACCGCAGTCCTCGAGTTACGAGGACTCACCAATCAAACCAAAGAAGAAAAGTTGAACGATTTGTTGAACGATCTGCACATTGGTCATCTGCGCAACAGCCCTGCGGTCAGTCTCTCGGGCGGTGAACGCCGCCGTGTGGAGATTGCACGGGCGCTCGCCAGCCATCCGCGCTTCATCCTGCTCGACGAGCCCTTTGCCGGCGTCGATCCGATCGCGGTGCTGGACATTCAGAAGATCATTCGCTTTCTCAAGGAAAGAGAAATCGGCGTGCTGATCACCGATCACAACGTGCGCGAAACCCTCGGCATCTGCGACCGCGCTTACATCATCAACGATGGTTCCGTCCTCGCTTGCGGGGCGCCGGATGAAATCGTTTATAATGAAAGCGTAAGAAAGGTGTACTTGGGCGAGCATTTTCGCCTGTAGGCCTGACGGGCAGCACATGCACTTCGCCATCCAGCCGACACCACAGGGCCTGCCCCATCCTGCATGAAGCATTCGCTACAGCTCAAGCTCTCCCAGCATCTCACGCTGACGCCGCAACTGCAGCAGTCGATCCGCCTGCTGCAATTGTCTACGCTCGAGCTGAATCAGGAGATCGAGCGCTTCCTGCAGGAAAATCCCCTGCTCGAGCGCGATGAAGGCGCCGATGACGAAGGCGCTGCGGCCCCTGCCGCGGGCCCGTTGACACCCGAATACACCAGCAGCACCACCACGACGTCGTCCACTTCCGAGAAGGAAGACGAAGGCAATCGCGCCGACGCGCCCGAGCTCGAAGGCGAATGGCGCGAGGACGGCGCTGGCCCCTACGGTGGCCATGACGACGGGGAAGACAGCGAGTTCCCGCAGCTCGCCGCAGACTCGCCGTCCCTGCGCGAACATCTGCTCTGGCAGATCAATCTGCTGCAGTGTCCGGATCGGGACAAGCGCATCGTCGCGATGCTCGTCGATACGCTCGACGACGACGGCTACATGACGCAGGATCTGGAAGAGCTTGCAGCCATGTTTCCAGCCGAGATGGAGCTGGAGCCTGCCGACCTGGCGATCGCGCTCAAGCATCTGCAGCACCTGGAGCCCCCGGGCATCGGTGCGCGCAGCCTGTCGGAGTGCCTGTCGCTGCAGCTCGAGGCCCTTCCCGAAGATGTCCCGTTTCGGGCGGACGCACTCATCACGGTGCGCAATCACCTGGATCTGCTCGCGGCGCGCGACTTCGCCAAACTCAAAAAGCTCCTGCGCTGCACGGACGATATCCTGCGGGGCATTCAGGGACTGATCATCAGTCTCAATCCGCGCCCCGGAGCAGAGTTCTCCAAGAACGAAACGCGCTACATCGTTCCCGATGTGGTGGTGAAGAAAGTGAAGGGTCTGTGGCGTGCATCGCTCAATCCCGATGCTATGCCGCGTCTGCGCATCAATCGCATGTATGCCGATATCCTGCACCGCAACCGCGACGCCAGCCTGCAGCAGCTCGCCGGTCAGCTGCAGGAGGCGAAATGGCTGATCAAGAACGTGCAGCAGCGGTTCGAAACGATCTTGCGTGTATCGCAGGCCATCGTCGATCGTCAGCGTCATTTCTTCGAGCACGGCGAAGTCGCGATGCGCCCGCTGGTACTGCGGGAGATCGCCGATACACTGGGGCTGCACGAATCGACAGTATCGCGCGTGACTACACAGAAATTTATGCTGACCCCGCGCGGCATCTTCGAGTTGAAGTACTTCTTCGGGAGTCACGTCACCACCGAAACCGGCGGTGCCTGCTCCGCCACGGCGATCCGGGCGCTCATCAAACAGCTGGTGGCGGAGGAAGATTCGCACAAGCCGCTCTCGGACAGCCAGATCTCGGAAATACTCGGCAAACAGGGCATCGTGGTCGCCCGTCGAACCATCGCGAAGTACCGGGAATCTTTACAGATCCTCCCGGTCAATCTGAGAAAATCGATCTAAAGTCGTGGACCTTGACTCCACGTCGCTGGAGGCCTCGATGAACTTGCAACTGACTGGGCATCAACTCGACATCACTCCTGCCATCCGCGGGTACGTTATTTCCAAGCTGGAACGCATCACGCGGCACTTCGATCACGTGATCGACGTGAGCGTAATCTTGTCGGTCAACAAGCTGCAGCAGAAGGTCGAGGCGAACGTGCACGTGCCCGGCGGCGACATCTTCTGCGAAAGCTCGGATGAAGACATGTACGCTGCCATCGATGGCCTGGTCGACAAGCTCGACCGCCAGATCATCAAACACAAGGAAAAGGTGACTTTGCACCGGCATAACGGCGCAGGACGCAACCGCGCCGCGGAATGATCCGCACTGCGGTACCGGGATGCGCCCTTCGGGCGGCAGCGTGAAGCGCTGCCCCCGACGCAAGCGATGACCCTCATTTCATCTCTGTTGGCGGTGTCCCATGTGGTGCTCGATGTCGAGGCGCGGGACAAAAAAGCCGTGTTCAAGCATGCCGCCGCGCTGCTCGAGGCCGGATCGGGACTCACGCAACAACAGATCGCCGACAGCCTGATGAGCCGCGAACGCATGGGCTCCACCGCGCTTGGGCAAGGTATCGCCATCCCGCATGGCCGAGTCAAGGGATTGCGCGAGGCGACCGGGGCATTCCTGCGGCTGCGCACCCCACTGGCATTTGATGCGCCGGATGAGCTTCCCGTGAGTCTGGTTTTCGTTCTGCTCGTGCCGGAGCGCGCCACCGACCTCCACCTCCAGATCCTTTCCAGCCTGGCGGAGATGTTCAGCGATCGTGATTTGCGTGCACAATTAGCTTCTGCGCCCGACGCCCTGGCGGCCCAGCGTTTGATCTCCAACTGGCAAGCGAGCCCGTCCCGGCCGTAGCCAGCAAGCGTCGCGGTACCCATTTCCAGTCGGAAGCCGATGTCATGCCGCAAGTGACGGTCGCTCAGTTGTTCGAAGATAACCGCGAAGCCCTGAAGCTGTCGTGGGTGGCCGGTGAAGCGCACGCCGCGGAGATACTGGACAGCCGCCTGATCGCCCAGTCGGCGAATGGGCTGATCGGGCACCTCAACTTCTACCATCCCAACTGGATCCAGATCTTCAGCCGCACGGAGGCCGTCTACTTTCAGTCGATGGAGCCGGCGGCGCAGGAGCAGGCACTGGCCCGTCTGCAGAACAGCGGGCTCGCGTGCGTCATGGTGAGCGACGGCGAGGAGCCGCCTGCAACCGTTCGGGGTCTGGCCGAGCTCCTGCGCATCCCGATGCTGAGCTCGCCGCTGCCGAGTCTGCAGATCATCTGGGTCATCCGTACTTATCTCGGGCGCACACTGGCGGAGTTCGTCACGCGTCACGGGGTATTTCTCGACGTGCTGGGAATGGGCGTGCTGCTGATCGGGGAGAGCGGTGTCGGCAAAAGCGAGCTGGCGCTGGAGCTCATCACGCGCGGCGGGGGGCTGGTTGCCGACGACGTAGTAGAGCTCTATCACATCGCCCCTGAGACTCTCGAAGGGCGCAGCCCCGAGCTGCTCAGGGATTTCCTCGAAGTGCGCGGCTTAGGCATGCTCAACATCCGCACCATCTTCGGGGAAACCGCCGTGCGTGTGCGCAAGAACCTCAAGCTGATCGTACAGCTCGAAAAGCCTGTGGGCGGCGTGGTGCCCGGGTTGGAGCGCCTGCCGCTCGAGGCGAGCACGGAGGAGATTCTCGGCGTACGCATTCGCAAAGTTATTCTCCCGGTCGCCGCCGGACGTAACCTAGCGGTGCTGGTCGAGGCTGCCGTGCGTAACTACGTTCTGCAGCTGCGCGGAATCGACAGCACGCAGGAGTTCATACACCGTCAGGAACAGCACTTCGGGCGCGGCTGATGAACGTCACCGAGCGTCCACAGCAGGCCGGGATCGACGCCGATCGAGCACAGATGCAGCTGGTGCTGATTACCGGCATGTCGGGTTCGGGCAAAAGCGTCGCGCTCAAGGTGCTGGAAGATACCGGCTACTACTGCGTTGACAATCTGCCCGCCAACCTGCTGCCGGGCCTCATCGATTTCCTCGGTGGCGAGGATTATCAGCGCGTGGCTGTCAGCGTGGACGTACGCAGCGGCCCGAGCTTGAAAGAGCTGCCGGCATGGATCGCGCAGCTGCGTCAGCGCGCCATAGATCTGCGCGTGCTGTTCCTCGACGCCAAGACCGATACGCTGGTCAAGCGTTTCTCCGAGACGCGGCGCCGCCATCCACTGTCGGACGATACGCGCACGTTGCCCGAGTGTATCGAGGCCGAGCGCGAGCTGCTCACCGAGGTGAGTGCGCAGGCGCACCACATCGACACCAGTGAGCTCAGCGCGCATGCGTTACGCGCCTGGGTGAAGGATTTCGTCGGCCTCGGCGCCTCGGGCTTGACGCTGCTGTTTCAGTCGTTCGCCTTCAAGAAAGGCATCCCGCTCGATGCCGATCTCGTATTCGACGTACGTTGTCTGCCCAATCCGCACTACGAGCCGCTGCTGCGCCCGATGAGCGGGCTCGACGAGCCGGTGATCGAATTCCTGCAGAGCGACGCCAACGTGCAGCACATGCTGCTCGACATCGGGCAGTTCCTGGACGACTGGCTGCCCTGTTACATTCGCGACAATCGAAGCTACCTGACGGTGGCGATCGGCTGTACTGGCGGGCGCCATCGCTCGGTCTACTTCGTCGAGACGCTGGCACGCCGCTTCCAGGCCCTGGTTCCGGTGCTGATTCGCCACCGCGAGCTGGTTTCGGCATGAAACCTCAGCTGTGGGCCGCCGGCGCCTCCTGTGATCCGGGCTCCCGAGTTGCTAAATTCTCTTCGTTCACCGTTCCCCCAGTAATCTGCTGATAGGTCTGCACCCCTTCGGCCGTGCTCCCGAAGTGCACTATGCGGCCGCGATCGAGGACCAAACACGCGTGGCAGAGGCGGTTTACGGCCTCCATGTCGTGGCTCGTGAAGAGCACCGTCCTGCCGCTCTGAGCGATGGCCCGTATCTTAGTTTTGCACTTCTCCTGGAACCCGCTGTCGCCGACTGCGAGGACTTCGTCTACAAGCATGACCTCGGCTTCGAGGTGCGCAGCGACCGCAAACGCCAATCGCATGAACATGCCGCTGGAGTAGTGCTTGACCGGCGTATCAATGAAGTCGCCCACGCCCGAGAAGTCGATTATGGCGTCCTGTCGGCTGCGGATTTCTCTCGGCGTCATTCCAAGGATTGTCCCATTGAGCAAGATGTTCTCACGGCCGCTCAAATCGGGATGGAACCCCGTTCCAACTTCGAGCAACGCTCCGACGCGACCGCTGAGTATCGCCGAGCCCTCGGTGGGGGTGGTGATCCGGGCGAGGATCTTAAGTAGCGTGCTCTTGCCTGAGCCGTTGCGTCCGATGATGCCGAGCACCTTCCCCGAGTCGATCTCGAAGGAAATCTCACGTAGCGCCCAGATCGCATCTGGCAATGTTTGCCGCT
The DNA here is from genome assembly GCA_041499435.1 of Gammaproteobacteria bacterium. Lineage (GTDB taxonomy): Bacteria > Pseudomonadota > Gammaproteobacteria > Burkholderiales > SHXO01 > SHXO01. The sequence continues at coordinate 165 of JBGQKF010000088.1, read as the reverse complement.
CCTCAAGGCGGTCGCGCCCAACGCGAAACGGCGCAGCGAGGAGCCTTCCTACCCGTTCCGAAAGGGTGCTGCGATGGCGCAACTCGTTGACGACGAAGCGCTTGCCGATGCCGGTTACGACGACTGCGGGACTAGTCATTTGCTTTATGCAGCTCAAACAATATC
>JBGQKF010000087.1:0-11864 GCA_041499435.1 Gammaproteobacteria bacterium | reverse complement strand
CACGCGGATGTTGCGCCCGACTTCCGTGTAATCGGCGCACGAGCACGCGAGCGTGACGGAAATCCCGGCGAGCACGCTGCTGTTGAACGGCGTGGTCGGCATGGCGCTCGACGAAGGTGCAGCAGCGGTCGGGCATACGTTGCCGCCTACGCCCGGACAGTTCGGCAAGTTCGCGGCACCCGAGGTTGCGGTCGTGTTCAAGGGATCGAGAACCTGATATGCGCCCCAATCCAGTCCGGCCTTCGCGGCCTGATAGGCGCGCGAGCCCAACGTGTCGCGTGCGTGACTGGTCTGAGTCTGCGTCGACATCATCGTGATGGCGAGCGCGAGCGTTGCCAGCAGCACGAGAATGAACACGGCTGCGGCAATGGCAAAGCCGCGTTGGCTATGGCGTATTGTCGACATGTACTTGCTGCAACAAACTGACGGTTTCACCCTGGCTCTGAAGCGTGATCCATGCCGAGAGCAGGCTGTAGCGCTCCGAGGCGCCACTGCTGTAGGAAAAGCGCGGTGGCACGCCTGCGCCCACCGTTGGGCAGGTGGCGTTGACAGCGAGCGCGACCTTGCTGGTGGCCGTGGAGAGCGGGGCTGCGGCGAGGTTGGCGGGTTGCGTCGACTGACGCGTGTAGCCGGAAATCCGCCAAAGCGTACCGGCCGCACCGTCACACGCATAGGTCACCGGGGAGGCGGCAATGATAAAAATTCTGCGCGTGGGCGAGCCGCCGGGAGGCTGGAAGGTCGTGGAGCCGAAGTTGAACGTGTTGCTCGTGCTGCCGGCGCCGCTCGTCGAGGTGAGGATAGCCAGGCCGTGTCCGCAATAGGCGCTGAAGACACCGGCCGTGGTCGGGGCGCAGTCGGCCGCGCTGTTGTTGTACTGATTGTAGATCGCCACCAGGTCGGAACCGGCGGTGATCTGCACATTGGTCAACATGTCACCCATGGTGGTGATGCTGCTGCAGCCGGTCGAGAAGCAGTTGTCATTCTGCACATAGCGCCCGCCGGTCTTGACCGGCACGAATTCGAGAAACATTCCCGAGCTGTCGACTCTCACCGAGTTGGGCAGAGCCAGGCGCACGTCGCGACCAATGCGCCGCAGCGCAGTGTCGGCAACGTCGGCCATCGATGCGCGCGCCGTGCTGCTGAAGTAGCCTTGAATCGGGCGCCCCATGAACACCGTGACCATGGCTGCGATCACGCCGACGATGGCGATCACTGCGATCGCCTCCAGCAAGCTGAACCCGCGTGCGCGCTGTCCCATCATCAGTCGACCAGATTGGGTGAGTGGCGAAAGCGGAATCCCGTCAGCGTGACCGACTCGCTGCTGCCGGTGATCGTGACGTCGATGCGCAGTGCGTCCGCATTGCTGGCGAGCCCGAAGCCGGTGCCCACCTGGCTGATGGTCACGGTCGCGTTGTACCCGCTGAGCCGCGAGCTCGATTGCTGGAAGACGTCGTTCAACGTGCCGCTCATGGTGAAGCTGTGATAGTCGGCGACGTTGTCGAAGAAGGTGGGGCCGTAGCGGGTCTTGCCGGCGCCCCAGTTGGCCGTGGTGTCCATCGAGAAGCCCGGCGCGCTGCAGCCCGCCGAGCCGGTAGCGGTAGCCGCGGAGGTGTCGCGCGGATCGCAGTACGTGAAGGGCTGCAGCTCGACCTCTTCGAGCAGAGACTCGGCCGCCGCCAGGGCCTGCTTGCGCACCATAGGGTCGGCGCTGCCGCGCGCGGCAACGTTGATCGCAGAGAGTACGCCAGCGAGCGCGACGCCGACGACGACGATGAACACCAGCAGCTCGATCAGGCTCAGGCCCGATGCGCGCCGCGGCGGCGAGCGCTCAGTGGATCAGGCCGGTGTCACTTTCCATCTTCAGCGTGGGAAAGCCGGAAACGGTGACAGTCACGGTCGTCGAGGCGCGCCCGAGTGGATCGAACTGGAACGAGCTGGCGGTGGACGACATCGAGATCGTCTTGAGGCAGGTTTGATTGGTGCTGCTGCAGACGCTGTCCGGTGCAGGCAGCGGCAACGCTGTCGCGAATGGGCAGGTGCTGCCGAACGGGGTCGCCGTCGATTCCGGCGGGTTCGAGTCGATGGTCAGCGTGGCCGCGCTGGCCGACAGAGCCACGCAGGCGTAGCGGCGCCGGGCGATCGCCGATTTGCGCGCGTACTGCAGCGCGAAGGTGAGCTTATCGTAATCGGCGCGCTGCTGGACTACGCTCACACCTATCAGATTGGGCAGCAGCGCCACCGCCAGCACTCCGAGGATCACCATGATGACGATCATCTCGGTCAGCGTGAAGCCGCGCTGGGCGACGGGTGGGTGGCGAAGCCCGGCCGTCGCATCGATGAGCGTTCGGTGTGGCCGCTGTCGCTGCGAGAATCGCTGCAAGGTGGAAATCGTCCTGATTTTGTCAATCGCTGCCGCGAGCCTAAGCGGCGGCCGAGCTTGTTATCGGCGCGAAATCAGGCAACTTTGAGCGAAATCCGTACCCGCCCGCACGGGCGGAGAGTACGAGGCAGCGCTACCGCCGGATCAGAGACCGCGCATATGAGGCCGCAGCGACTCGGGGACTTCGAGCTCGAAGGAAAGGATGCGCGCGGCAAGGGCCTTACCGTAGTTGTCGAGGCACAAGCTGCGGGAGACGCCGCCGCCGAGAGCGTCGTGGGCAACGAAGTTCAATACCTGCAGCCCATCGACCGCATAGCGGTCGACCTTGCCCTTCACCACACCCGCATAGTGGGCCTTGAAGCGCTCGGCTGTGAGTTGCTCCTTGAGCGGCGCGTAGAGCGGCGCTGCATAAGCGATGACGCAGATGTTGGAAGTATTGCCTTTGTCGCCCGAGCGGACGTGAGCGATGTGCTGGAGGTGGATTTTCATTTGGGTGACCAGGGAAGGAGGGAAGGAGGGAATGAGGGAATGAGGGAATGAGGGAATGAGGGAAGGCGTGAATGCGTGAATAGTGAAGGGCGAAGAGGGAACATATTCCCCCTCACCCTAACCCTCTCCCACAAAGGGGAGAGGGAACTTTTCCCCTCTTCCCTTGTGGGAGAGAGGCCTTAGAATAAGCTCGTTCGATCATTCTTTCAGCATCCATCTGTAGCCTATATGACGGACCGATGAGTAAGCCGGATCATCCAGCGCAACGCGCACGGCTTCAGTCTACACGCGCGGAGCGCTGTAGCGCCGGTCAGCGCAAGCAACTCGAACGCCTGTGCCGCTCTAACACCGCCCGGCCCCTGCTGATCGATCGAGATCAGCTGAAGTCGCCTCCAGCGCCGCCCGGCACCTGGGGAGCCGGCTTGCCCTCCTACGAGTCGCTGGCGCAGGCCTTCGCTCTCGCCGAGCGCGATCCCGAGGAGGCCCGTACCCTGCTCGAGCCGGTGGTCGAGCGCATGATGGAGGCCGTGCACCACTACGACGGCACCGTCAACCAGGTGATGGGCGACGGCATCATGGCGCTGTTCGGCGCACCGCTCGCACAAGAGGACCATGCGGTGCGGGGCTGTTACGCGGCCTTGCGCATGCAGGATGCGGTCCGGCGCTACGCCGAGCAGCTGTTCGCCTCGCACGGAGTGCCGGTCGAGATTCGCGTCGGGCTCAACTCCGGGGAAGTGGTGGTCGGCGGCATCGGCAGCGACCTGCGCATGGAATACACCGCGGTGGGCCAGACCACGCATCTGGCTGCGCGCATGGAGCAGATGGCGCTGCCGGGGACAGCGCTGATGACCGCAGCCACACTGGCCCTCGCGGAAGGTTATGTCTCGGTCAAGCCGCGCGGCCGCGTGCCCGTCAAAGGTCTCGCCGAGCCCGTCGAGGTGTTCGAACTGGCGGGCGCCGGTGTAGCGCGGACCCGCCTTCAGGCGGCTACTGCACGCGGGCTGACCAAGTTCGTCGGCCGCGACGCCGAGGTCGATCAGCTCAACCGCGCGCTCGACCGTGCCGGCGGGGGCCACGGCCAGATCGTCGCAGTGGTCGGCGAGCCGGGTGTGGGCAAGTCGAGGCTGTTCTACGAATTCACTCACTCGCACCGGCTGCGCGACTGGGTCCGTCTCCTATGGTAAGGCGACCAGCTACCTGCCTGTCATCGATTTGCTCAAGAGCTACTGCCGGATCAACGACCGCGACACCCATCGCGATATCCGGGAGAAGGTGGCGGGAAAGCTCATCATCCTCGACGAGTCGCTCAAGCCGCTACTCCCCGCCTTCCTGAGTCTGCTCGACGTGCCTGCGCAGGACGACGAGTGGGACCGGCTCGATCCGCTCTACCGCCGCCAGCGCACGCTCGATGCCTGCAAGCGGCTGGTGCTGCGCGAGAGCCAGGTGCAGCCCCTGGTGAGGACTCACGGCAGCTGTCGAGCACGCGAACACCGTTGCTCACTGGTCGGATGATATAAACCGCGGAGCGTTGCCTGCAGATACAGCAAGGACGCTTGCCATCTCGTGCAACATGCCGTCCCGACGTAGAATGTGCAAGTGAGCCGACGCATTTGACTTCCGACTCGCGAAGCGCCGGTGCTACCGAGCAAAGCAGGCACAAACCGAGGAAGCGATGGACTACAGAGATTTCATTACGATTGAGCCGGGCAAACGTGCGGGCAAGCCCTGCATCCGGGGGTTACGGATCACGGTCTACGACGTGCTGAGTTACCTGGCATCGGGTATGACTGAGGATGAGATATTGACGGACTTTCCCTATCTCACCCGGGACGACATTCGGGCCTGCCTGGCCTACGCTGCTGACCGTGAGCAGGCCAAACTGACGGCTTCTTCTTGAAACTGCTGTTCGACGAGAACCTTTCTCCGCGACTCGTACAGCTTCTTGCGAACGAGTACCCCGGTTCTTCTCACGTCGACCTGGCAGGCTTGGGCTCGGCGCACGATGCAGACGTGTGGCGGTACGCGAAGGATGGCGGTTACGTTCTGGTTTCCAAGGATAGCGATTTCATCGAGATGAGCGTCTTACTCGGGGCTCCTCCCAAATTGGTTTGGATACGACGCGGTAACTGTTCGACCAAGAAATTGCCACGCTGCTGAACGCGCATCTTCCCGACATTAAACTCCTGTGTGACACCACCGAGGGACGGTTCCTTGCGATCGAGTAGGACAAGGGACAAGGAAATCGGACGCACCATGTCACCAAACGTGGCCATGTCGCCGGTCCCGTAGCTTCCTTCACTTCCTTCGCGCACTCACTTGTTCCCTTCGCGGCTCAGCTCTCGTAGTAGCTCACCGTCGGCTTGATCTTCTCGCGCGCAACCAGGGACGACCATACCCCGATGATCTCCCGCGTGCGGTCCTGATGCGGCACGCGCTTGCCGGTCATGGCGACTCCGGATACCGCCATGCCGTCGACTTCACGGCCGACTTTGAATGCTTCCTCGCGTGTCTTGCAGCGAGCAGCGACGCGCACGGCAATCTCGTAGGGCTCCGGCTGATTGGCCGGGGACATCGCGCCATGAATCGCATTCAAGCCAAGGAAATCGATGCGCACTTCCTCCGCCTGCAAGCCCACGATCTTGAAGCGCTCCTCGAGGATGCGCCTGGCAAGCTGTGCGCGGCGCAGTGCACCGGGCCCCGCGTAGAAAAACATGTCCTCGCCGATGAAGCCCTCTGTGCAGCCGATCGATACCTTGAGCGTGGGCGTGCGCGGTTTGCCTGAGATGCCCGTTACGCGCACGCGATCGGCTCCCGCCTGCTCGAGCTGTGCGGTGGTGAAGTCGACCACGACATCCGGAGTGATGTAGTTCGCAGGATCGTGGACCTCGTAGAACATCTGCTCCTTGATCGTCTGCAGAGTCACCGCGCCGCCGGTGCCCGCGACTTTGGTGATGATCGCGTTGCCGTCGGCCTGGACTTCAGCGATCGGGAAGGCGAGGTTCCACGGCTCAGGCACATCCTTGAATCCGGGATCGGCGAAATACCCACCGGTCACCTGCGCCCCGCATTCCAGCAGATGGCCGATGCCATTGCCGCGCCCGAGCCGCTGATGGTCCAGCGGATCCCAGCCGAACTCATACATCATCGGTGCCATGAAAATCGAAGGGTCGGCCACGCGCCCGGTCACCACGATGCTGGCGCCGTGCTCGAGCGCTTCGACGATCGGCTCCGCACCGAGATACACCTCCGCGGATACGAGGTTCTGCGTGAGCGTTGAGGTCGGTCGGCCGTTCTCGAGAATCGTATCGGTGAGCTCGAGCACCCGGTCGGTGATCAGGCTGCCGGATATCGCCGCCACTTTGACGCCGCGCGCACCGAATCGTTGCAGCCAGTGCACGATCCGCTCTGCTGCGCCTTCGGGATTGATCCAGCCCTGGTTGGTGATGATTTTGGTACCGCGCTCGAGGCAAGCGGGCAGCACGGCCTGCATGCGATCATCCAGATACGTATCGTAGCCGGGGAACGCGGGATCGCGGCGCTTGCGTACCTGCGCGGCCGAGACCGTGGCCTCAGCCATGGTTTCGAAGCTCAGATAATCCAGGTTGCCTTCTGTAGCGTTGAGCGCGGCCGGCTCGATGCGGTCGCCCCACCAGGCGGAGCCTGCGCCGATACGAATAATGTCTTTCATGCGTGCTCTCGTGCCATCGTCCTGGTGATCGCGGCATGTGGCTGTGGTTTCAGACAATGAAATGAAACTTACGCGTGTCTACCGCAGGAGACCTGCGCCAGGCAAGCGCCTCTAAAGCATTCTATTCCACAATACAAAACGCTCGCTTGACAACACGCAGCGCTCGAAACAAGATGTGGCGAAAGTCTCAACGACACAAAACCATAACGACAAGGAGGAGGCCATGCACACGCGCCGCAGCGTTGCATGCGGTGTTCGTTTGCTCCCGCAGCAGCGGGAGTCGTCTCGAGGGCGTCGCCGCCCCGCTCCATCACGATATATCCGTGCTCTTGCTCACCCGTTGCTCGCGCTGCGCCCCGCGCCTGGCCACGAGCCGACCCCTGTCGAGTTGCCAAGGAGAATGCAATGACTGCATCAGCGCGGTGGAAGCATCGGCCGGAAGGCTCGACCTGGGGCGACTGGGGTCCGGACGATCAGCTCGGGCGCCTGAACCTCCTCACGCCTGAGCGCGTCAAGCGCGCAGTGGCGGAGGCGAAAGAGGGCATTACGTTCTGCCTCAGCCTGCCGCTCGATTATCCCGGCGGCAATGTGCTCAATCCGCGCCGGTTTCCGCCGGTGCTGCGGCCGACGGTGCGCGGCGGGCGGCCGAATTTCATCTACCAGGTACGGCGCGACAATCCCGATGCGACCGATGTGATCAACGATGACGTCGCCATCGTCCATCTGCAGTATTCCACGCAGTGGGACAGCCTCGCACACGTCGGTCAGTTGTTCGACGCCGATGGCGACGGCAAAGCCGAGCCGGTGTTCTACAACGGCTATCGGCCCGGGGTCGACATACTCGGGCCGAGCGATGTGGACGATGCCGGGGGCATCGGCACGGTGCCTGCCAAATCGACCTCGCGGGCGGTTGCGCTGGGAGTGGAGAACATGGCGGCGAAGTGCCTCCAGGGTCGCGGCGTCATGATCGATCTGCATGCGCATGTCGGCCGTGCCCGCGCCGCGATCGGGTATGAGCAGATGATGCGCATCCTCGAGCAGGACCAGGTCACGGTCGAGACCGGCGATCTGGTGTGCCTGCACACGGGGTTCAGCCAGATGCTGCTGGAAATGAACCGGAAGCCCGACGCGCACGCGCTGGAAAGCTCGTGCGCGGTACTGGATGGGCGCGATGCCAAGCTCCTGCAATGGATCACCGACAGCGGGCTCGCTGCGTTGATCGCCGACAATTATGCGGTGGAGGCGCACCCGGCGCTGTCGCATCCGGGCTCTTGCGCGGCTTTGCCCCTGCACGAGCATTGCCTGTTCAAGCTCGGCGTGAACCTCGGCGAGATCTGGTATTTGACCGAGCTCGCGAACTGGCTGCGCGCACACGGCCGCAGCCGCTTTCTGCTCACGGCCCCTCCGCTGCGCCTGCCGGGTGCGGTCGGCTCGCCGGTCACTCCGGTCGCTACGGTGTAGCCATGCCCGCTCGCACTTCTCCGATCAACGCCGTACAAAAAGCCTGCCGCATCCTGCGCTCGCTCTCCAATCCGGATGCATCGCGGTTGTCGCAAATTGCTACTGTGACCTCACTCAACAAGGCCACCGCGCTGCGCATCCTGGATATCCTGGCGCGCGAAGGCTTCGTCGAGCGCGAGGAGGCGACCAAGAGCTGGTCGCTAGGCGCCGAAGCGTATCTGCTCGGCACGGCGGCCTCGCGTCGACATAAGCTGCGCGAGCGCGCGCGCCCGTCGCTGGTGCGTCTCGCCGCGGCCACGTCCGATACCGTTTTGCTGTCGGTGCGCAGCGGATTGGAAACCGTGTGTATCGATCGCGAGATCGGGGACTATCCGATCCGCGCGAACTATCTCGATATTGGCAGCCGCCGCCCGCTTGGTGTGGGGGCCGGTAGCATGGCGCTGCTCGCCTGGTTGCCGGATGCAGAGATCGAAGCGGTCCTCACACTCATCAAGCCGCAGCTCGTGGCCTACCCGAAGATCAACGTGAAGGGGCTCGAGCGCGAGGTCGAACAGACGCGCGCTCGCGGCTACGCGCTGATGCTCAATCAGATCGTCCCGCGCATGGGTGGCCTCGGCGTTCCAGTGCTGGCACCCGACGGACGGCCGATCGCAGCCTTGAGCATCGCCGCGCTGAGTGAGCGCATCTCTGCTCGCCTCGAAGGGCTGGCGGCGAGTCTGCGCAAAGAAGCGCAGCAGATCGGCAATCCCCGGCGCAGCGAGCGATGAGCTGGATCGCGGGCGTCGGCATGACGCCGTACGGCAAACTGCCCGGGCGCAACACGCTCGACCTCATGAGCGAGGCGGCCACCCTCGCATTGGACGACGCTCAAATCGAACGCAAGGATGTCGATGGCCTGATCTGCGGCTACTCGACCACCTTTCCCCACCTGATGCTGTCCACGTCGTTCGTGGAGCACTATGGGTTACGCCCCAGCTATGCCCACTCGATTCAGGTCGGCGGTGCGACGGGCTTCGCCATGGTCATGCTGGCGCACTACCTGGTGGAATCGGGTGCCGCGCGCAATGTGCTGGTGGTCGCGGGGGAAAATCGATTGACGGGCCAGTCGCGCGACGATGCGGTGAAGACGCTCGCGCAGGTCGGCCATCCAGTCTATGAGGTTCCGCTCGGGGCGACCATTCCCGCGTACTATGCTCTGGTTGCGTCACGGTACATGCACGAGTATGCGGTGGGCGAGCCCGATCTCGCAGAGCTCGCCGTGCTCATGCGCCGGCATGCGAGCGCGCACCCCGGTGCCCAGTTTCGCGAGCCGATCAGCGTGCAGGAGGTCATGGCGTCCAAGTCGATCGCAGCGCCGCTCAAGCTGCTCGACTGCTGTCCGGTTTCCGATGGCGGTGCCGCCTTCGTCGTCACGCGCGATCCGACGAACGCGTTTCGCGTGCGCATCATCGGGGTCGGGCAGGCGCACACCCATCAGCACGTCAGCGCCGCTGCGAGCCTCACGCAGTTCGGAGCGAAAGCGTCGGTCGAGCGCGCACGAGATACTGCCGGCATCGAGCTTGCCGATGTCCGTTACGCCGCCATCTACGACAGCTTCACTATCACGCTCACCATTCTGCTCGAAGAGATCGGTCTGGCGCCACGCGGCCAGGCCGGTGCGCGTACGCGCGAAGGCTACTTCAACCGCGACGGTGTGCTGCCGCTCAACACGCATGGCGGGCTGCTCTCATATGGACACTGCGGTTGCGGTGGAGCAATGGCCCATCTGGTGGAAACCCATCAGCAGATGACCAGGCGGGCCGGCACACGACAGGTGAAGGATGCCTCGCTGGCACTGCTGCATGGCGACGGCGGTGTGCTCTCGTCTCATGTGAGCCTGGTCCTGGAGGCGAAATGAACCAGACTGCACGCCTGCCCGATTGGACGAGTGGAACGCAAATACTCGTGTTTCAGCGTTGTTCGTCGTGCCACGCGACGTGGTATTTCCGGAGGACCTTTTGCCCGCATTGCGGAGTCTCCCCGGTGGTCGATGTCGAGGCTTCTGGCAAGGGTCGTGTGCACGCGCTCACGCTGGTGACGCGCGCGCCGACCGAAGAGCTGCGCGCCTTCGCGCCCTACCTGATCGTGCTGGTGGACGCTGATGAAGGCTTTCGCCTGATGGCGCACGGCGAGCCCGCGCTCGCCATCGACGAGCGCGTGCACTGCACGTTCAAGATGCTCGCGGGGAAATTGATCCCATACTTTGAAAAGGACCAGGCATGACGCGAGATGCGCGGGCGAATCTGCGCGCGGTGCTCAATCCGCGCTCGGTGGCGATCATCGGCGCGTCGGAGAATCCCAACAAGATCGGCGGACGGCCGCTGCTGTTCCTGTCACGCTTCGGTTATCAGGGCAAGGTCTATCCGATCAATCCCAAGCGCAGCGAAGCGCAGGGATACAAGAGCTATCCGGATCTCGCCGCGCTCCCGGAAGTTCCGGAGGTCGCTGTGATCGTCGTGCCGGGCGATCTGGCGCTGCAGGCGGTGGAAGAGGCCGCGCGCGCGGGCGTGAAGGTGGCCATCGTGATGGCATCGGGATTCGGCGAGACGGCTTCGGTGGAGGCGCAGGCCCAGGAGCGGCGCATGAAGCAGCTCGCCGACGAAAGCGGGATGCGCGTGATCGGTCCCAACTCGCAGGGGCTCGCGAACTTCGGCAGCGGAGCGGTGCTGAGCTTCTCCACCATGTTCCTCGAAGCCACGCCGCTGGATGGGCCGGTGGGCATCGTCAGTCAGAGTGGCGGCATGAGCGTCGTGCCGTACGGGCTGCTGCGCAATCGCGGCATCGGCGTGCGGCATGTTCACGCTACGGGCAACGATTGCGATGTAAGCGTGGGCGAGCTGGCCGGGGTGCTGGCCGAGGATCCCGAATTGAAACTGCTGCTCCTGTATCTGGAGACAATTCGCGACGCCGACGCGATGGTGCAGATGGCGCAGACCGCCCGCAACCGCGGCCTGCCCGTGATCGCATTGAAATCTGGACGCACCACTGCAGGACAGGATGCCGCGCGCTCGCACACTGGTGCGCTTGCCAACGAAGATCGAGTGGTGGATGCATTCTTCGAGCAGCAGGGCATCTGGCGGGCGCAGAACATGGGCGAGCTGGTGCAGGCCACCGAGCTGTACTTGAAGGGATGGCGCCCGCAAGGTCGCAGGCTCGTGGTCGTGAGCAACTCCGGTGCGGTCTGTGTGATGGCGGCCGATGCGGCCACCGCCGCCGGCATGCCGATGGCGCGCTTGAGCGATGCAACGCGCACCGCATTGAACGCGGTGCTGCCGAGCTTCGCGACCACCAGCAATCCGGTGGACATCACCGCGGCACTGCTGTCCAACAGCCGGCTGTTCAGCGACATCCTGCCGGCACTGGCGCAGGACCCGGCGGCCGATGCCTTCCTGATCGGCATTCCAGTTGCGGGGCAAGGCTATGACATCGATGCGTTCGCTCAGGACTCCGCCGCATTTGCGCTGCAAACCGGGAAGCCGGTCGCCGTGTCTGCTCCTCAGGAGAGTGTAGCGTCGCGCTTCAAGGCGGAAGGTCTTCCGGTGTTCCAGACCGAAGCCGATGCCATTGCAGCGCTCAACCAGTTCGTTTCTCACCTGGAACTGATCGCCAATGTGCAGAAGAGTGCACCGGTTCATACGCCCGCCAAGCGCGCGCAGACTAAGGCTGAATGTATGCTCAACGAAGCGGACAGCCTCACCTTGTTGCAGCGGTATGGCGTGCCCGTGATCGCCCATCAGCTCTGTCGCACAGTCGATGAAACGGCGCGCGCGCTGACCGCGTTCGGTGCGCCGGTCGCGCTGAAAGGCT
>JBGQKF010000086.1:0-11890 GCA_041499435.1 Gammaproteobacteria bacterium | reverse complement strand
GTCACACTAAAGATACGGCGCGTCCCAGCGGCGGCGGCGCGAGGGCCAATGGCGGTGGACAGGCCTCGAGCTGTTATCGAGCTCTACGCTATTTCTTTCACCCGCCCTAAACCTGGAACCCGTAAAGTTTGGCTGCGTTCGTGCACGTCATCTTTATGCGGTCGCTGTCGCAGACGCCCTCGAAGTCGCGCGCGATGCTTTGACGCGAGCGCGGCCAGGTCGAATCGGTGTGCGGATAGTCCGAGGACCACATCAGGTTGTCCACACCCATGAACTCGCGCGTAAACACTCCGACGCGATCCGCGATCAACGCGGCTGAGAAATTACGACGGAAGTATTCGCTCGGCTTCAACTCGGTCAACATGCCATCCTGGCGCGCATAACGGGCGTGCCCGCGGTCGAGCCGCTCCAGCATCCACGGCACCCAGCCGGTGTCGGCTTCCGCAAGCACAATCTTCAGGCACAGATGCCGGTCGAACAAATCGCTGGTGATCATTTCGCCCAATGTGAGCATGACTTCCATCGGTGTTTCGGGGTAGCCGGCCGCTGCCCGCCCAGCGCCCCGGTAGCGATAGTTTGGTGGCCGATTGCTGGTGAGCGTATGAATGCTGATCGGCAGGCCGAGATCCTCGGCGGCTGACCAGAATCGATCGTAATGCTTTTGGCTGTATTCCGTTTCGGCCGGAGGTATGCACGCGATCATCGCGCCACGCAGCCCACGTCTCGCCCAGCGCTGCAGTTCTTCAACGGCTTGATTAACGTCGTAGACCGAGATCAGCGCCAGACCAACCAGCCGGCTGGGCGCATGGCTGCAAAGTTCCACCATCCACTCGTTGTAGGCGTTGAATGCCGCGGACTGCAACTTAGGATCCGGCATCCCGTAGAGGCCCATCGCATAGGTGGCATACAGCACTTCACCGGAAACGCCATCGATGTCCTGGTCCTTGAGGCGTTCCACCGGATCGTAACCGCCGGGGCGCAGGTCCTGGTAGTGGGCGGCCTGGAACTTGACCAGCTCTTCCTTGGGGATGCCCACGGCAGCGATGCTCGCGACCGATCGTGGCGCCACACCTTCACACACGAACCAAGTGCCCGGCTTGCCTTGATAGTCGGCAATAAACCGTGGAGCTCGATCACGATATCTGCGTTCGATGCGCGCCTCCCACAGATTGATCGGTTCGAAGACATGGGAGTCGGCGGAGATGATCGTTTCAATTGTCATGGATGTCTCCTTACGAGGCGGCTAAGACCGGTGCATGCATTGCTGATGATCGTACGCCTGTTCGCGAGGCATCGCATGGTACATCTATGCGCAGACGCTGGTCCATGTGCTCAAGCAGTGTGGAGACGATCTGTCCCGGGACAACGTCATGCGGCAGTGACCAGCCTGAAGAACGTAGAATCGACGATGTTGCTCCCCGGGATCCAGCTGAACAACAGCGCCACTGATTTCTACCCTCTGAAGCGCATGCAGATGCGCAGGTTCGACGGCAAGCAGTGGGTGAGGTATTGAGGACGAACGTGAACTTACGTGCCCGTTCGACTGGCAGCTCGTTCAGCTTCGCGCCGTCGAGGATCTTTGCAAGCGGCGGCCATGTCGGGGCCATAAGGCAGCGGTCCACCAGCGTCCGCGAATGGAATGAAGACTGATCTGATTGAATATCAGCGGAGCACAGGGCCCGCGCGCCGGATCAGACGGCGGCTGGCGCCCGCTCGAGTGCGCGGAGCGCGATTGGCCTCAGGAGCTGGGGAGCCCGGAGAGTCACTGTCACCCGCAGTGCCCGCAGGCCGTGCACGCCCTGCAGTTCGCCGAGCTCGAGATCCTCGACTTCGCTCCCGAGATAGCCCAGGTGCTGCAGGTACTCGATATAGGTGCGATACTCGGCCGCCTCGTCGGACTGGGAGTAAACGATGGCGATTTTGCCGGGCTGGGTTACGCGCTCGCTCGAACCCCGCACCAGGGCTTTGTCGATCCGCTTCTTGACGATCTCATACCGGATATCGTAAGCACCGTCCACATCGAAGCGCTTCTCGTCGAAACGGAAACGGATAGACAACGGCGTGTGTTGTACGAGGATCAGGTGTGTCGTTTGTAGCGGCACCGGTAATTCGGTCGCGAGCTGATCGGCTCGGGCGGCGATGCCGCAGACTACCATAAGCTGCCAGAGCCGCAGATTCTTGAGGTAGAGCGGGTCGAAGAGACCGTCCTCCACCAGGGAAGCACCGACGTAGATCTGGTGGTCGACGCCGTCGGTCTTCTGCTTCTCGAAATAATGCGGATACATGGCCTGGGCCGCCTGGTCCTCGAGGTCGAGGCGGGCGGAGATCGTCTCGGCAATGCGGGTGACGCTCTCCTCGAAAACCTGTCGGCGCCGATAGACCACTCCGCGCTGAGGATCGAGCGCGGTTCGGTATGCGTCGATACGAGCTTGCACGGGACTGCCGAAAGTCTGCAGGTGCTCGAACATGCCTTCGACGTCGGACTTTAAGTGGTTGATCACGCCGACCTCGGCGCCGGCGACAAGCTCGCTCTGCACCTCGGCGATGGCCTTATCGATCCGATACAGCAACTCGTCCAGCGCGGGCAACTGCCTGGCTTGGTGAGCCGCCTGGATGACTTCGCGGGCCAAACCGAGCTGGGTCAGGAGGTCGCTTTGAATGGCGAGCGCCCTCTGCACCGAAGAGCCGCGGATGTCGGACAGCGCATAGAGTGGATAAACGTCCGCGAACACGATGGGTTGGAGCTCCAGACCCGTTGGAGCGCGGTGTGTCTCGAGGCCGTCGAGCACAGCCTTGCGAAAGCGCCACTCCACCACCGGGTGGATCGCCGTGAACTTCTCCTTGATCTGGGTCTGCACACGGGTGTTCAGCTCCTCCATGCTGCGCTTGACGGCCATGGAGAAGAGCGGCAACACCTCCTGGAGCTTCGGCAGATGGTGGGCATCCAAGTCCCCCGGGTTGGGCGAGCCCAGCGATAGCGTGCCGATGATTGTGTCCCGATAGTGCAGTGGCGCGACGAGCTTGTTCCGCACGCCGTTTCGGATCGCGTCGTCCTCGGTTCGTGTCCGCTCAGGCTGCAGGGCGAGGTCGCGGATGATGAGTGGCCGGCCTGCTTGCACCGCGCGCTCGAACACAGATCCCGCAAAATCCGACGTTCGGTAGTGCGAGGAGTCACTGAAAATGCAGGCGTGCTCGTGACGCGCGCCGTAGTTGAGCAGCAACACGCGGTCCCCATCGATCGCGGCCAGGCCCAGGAGCAGCTGCGGCCGGCGGAACAACGTGCGCAGCCGCTGCTGGAGTCCGAGAAAGCGCTCGTTTGAGACGATCGACTCCCGGTCGATCAGATCACGCTTGAGCGCCGAGAGGACTTCCTGGTCGGTAACCTCCATCGCCCGGAAAATCGTGAACCCGCGAATGATGAACTGCTCCGGGGGCAAGGCTTCACGCAGCCAGGCGGGATCGAGGAGGTTCGCGTGCAGACGCGCCCGCACCTCGTCGCTCAGCGGCGGCGTACCGTTTCTGGTCACAACCTCCTCGAACTGCCAGTCGAAGAACACGCGGAAGTGACGCTCGAGCCCGGTGTCGGGATCGGTCACCGCACAGATGAGCGGGTAGTCGACGTCGACCTCGATACCGTACACGCGGCGCAGGACCAGAGCGTAGGCGTAACCCATCCGCATGGCCGCAACCATAGGTGTGTCGAGATTGACCCGTGCCCGGATGGCGCCGTCCTCGTCCATCAACAGGCGCTGCATGAGCGGCGTGGCATAAAAACCCCGAAGCTGGAACGGGAACATAGCCGCGCCGTACTCCTGCTCCCAGTTAGATCGCGGGAACACCGCCCCCATCAGGACGTCGACCAGATCGCGGTGCCGCTCGATCACGGAAGCGTCCACAATGGTGTTGGTCAACTCGGGTGCACCGCGGACCTCGTCGGCCACGATCCGGGCCAGCGCTGCCTTCGCCGGGCCCCCGGCCGCCGCGGAGCGAGTCCAGAAGGCGATCAGCGGTTCTAGACTCAGCTCGCAGCGGAATGGAAACTCGTCAGAATCCGCTCGGAGCGCGGTCTGAATGTCGGCAAAGTCCTCGTGCTTCGGCTCCGCCGGCAACGCCAAGTCCAGTTCACGTGCGTTCATACATGTCATTGTAGCAGGCGCGTCCGGCGCGCGGGCGACAGCGCTCACCCCGTATCTTGGCGACCAGGAAGCAGGGTCAAAGTCCATCGTAGCCACGGATTGCACTACGATGAAACGGTGCAAAGGCGCCCCTACCCGACTAGACTCCTAATTTTTCCCCACGCATGGAGTCAGCAATGAAGATTGGTTTCGCTCTAGGCAACGTCGGACCCATCGGCACGGCTGAGGCGATCTCGAAGATAGCGCAGCGTGCCGAAGCGCTCGGGTATGACAGTGTATGGACAGTGGAAAGGCTACTTTGGCCGGTTAAGCCCCAGACCCCTTACGCAGCTTCGCCGGATGGCTCGCTGCCCGAACCTTACAAGTACGTGCTGGATCCATTGGACGCTTTGACCTTTGCAGCTGCGCACACAAAGAAGCTTGCGCTGGGCACGAGCGTGCTCGACATTCCTTACTACAATCCCGTCATGTTGGCGCGACGCTTAACCACGATAGACCTTCTGTCTAACGGCCGTCTACGGGTTGGCCTTGGACTGGGATGGTCGCAGGACGAAATGGACGTAGTTGGCGCTGATATGAAACATCGCGGCGCGAGGGCCGATGAGTTTCTACAGGTGCTGAAGGCCATATGGACCACCAACCCGGTTGAGTTCCGTGGCAAGTTTTTTCAGATTCCCAAGTCGTATATCGGTCCCAAACCCCTGCAGAAACCTCACCCTCCGGTTTATCTGGCGGCGTTTGCTCCGCCCGCGTTGAAGCGGCTGGCTACGATGGCAGACGGATGGAACCCGGTGATGATTCCTGTAGCCGGCATGGCGGATATGTTTGGTGCGGCAAAACAGATGGCCAAGGAAGCAGGACGTGATCCGTCCTCGCTGTCGCTGGTTGTACGCGCCAATCTGGAAATCACCGAGAAGCCGCTAGGGAAGGAGCGCGTGATCTTCTCTGGGACCCTCGAACAGATCCAGGAAGATATCGCGGGGTGCCGTCAGATTGGAGCGCACGAGCTCTTTTTCGATCCCACGTTCATGCCGGGTGCGCAATCTCTAGAGCGATGGCTCGCGCTGATGGAGCAGGTTCGCAACTTGGTATAGAACCCAGCGAATTGCCGTATCGGCCCTTCGGGCGATCCGTCTGACTTCGCAGCCTGCTCGACCAACGCTTTGATGCCGGCGATGTTGGGTAGCAACGTCTCGGGCAACCCGTGCCGGCGCTTCAGGTATTCGGGCGCGTTGTAGGACGGCCATGCAGCCATCAGCATCCAGGGTAGGATAGCAAGCCGGCATCGCTGGCCGGCAGTGTTCTGCTTCAATGCACGCCGTGGGCGGGAAGGTGAGCTTGCAACAGGTGCAGCAGGACGTCGGGCTCAACAGGCTTTCGCATCAGACCACGGACGCGCGCGCGATCCAATTCCGCCGCACTCAGGCTTTCGCTGTAACCGGTGTACAGGATCACCGGAACATCGGGACAAGTCGTGCTGAGCTCGGCTGCGAATTCGAGCCCGGTCAATTTCGGCATGGTTTGATCCAGCAGGACGAGATCGAACGCGTCGGGACTGTGCAAAATCAGTTCGCGCGCCTCGATGGCGCTGTGTTGTAGCGTCACCTGCAAACCCCAACCCTTCAGCAGTTCCTCCATGAATTCGCCTACGGTTATCTCGTCATCGACGACCAGGACATGGCCGCTCAGCCTTATCGGTGCACGGCGCAGCGCCGCCGGAGGCTGCGGCGGCTCGACTTCGGCGCTCGCCTCGGCGACGGGCGGGAACAGCACGCGGAATGTTGCACCCTCGCCGGGGCGCGACTCGACCACAACGTGGCCGCCGTGCTCGTGCACGATTCCGTGGACCGTCGACAAGCCCATCCCGCTGCCTTTGCCCACTTCCTTGGTCGAGAAAAAAGGCTCGAACATCCGCTCCATCACTTCGGGGGTAATGCCGCTGCCGGTATCGCGCACCACGAGGGCTACCATTCGGCCGTGGACGGGTCCGCGGCAAGACGTGCAATTAGTGTCGGTTTCCGCGATGCGAAGCGAGATACGGATCGTGCCGGCGCCACTGAGTGCATCGCGTGCATTGATGCAGAGATTTAACAGCACCTGCTGCAACTGGATGGGATCGACTTGCACGGGCGGTACCTCCGCCGCAAGATCGGTCCGTAGCTCGACAGTGGCAGGCAGCGTCGAGCGCAGCAGCTTCACCGACTCTTTGATGAGCGGTGAGAGCGATAACATTTCGCGCTCGCCGCGCTGGCCGCGGCTGAAGGTGAGCATCTTCTGAATCAGGTCACGTGCGCGGGTGGATGCGAGACGTGCCTGTTCCAGATATTTGCCCAGGCGCGCATCGCCAATCTCGTCCTCCCGTTCGACCGCCAGCACGATGTAGCCCATGATGCCGGTCAGAATGTTGTTGAAGTCATGAGCGATGCCGCCGGTCAGATGGCCGATCGCTTCCATCTTCTGTGCCTGACGCAGCTGCGCTTCGAGCTGGACGCGCTCGGACTCCGCACGCTTGCGTGCCGTGATGTCGCGCACGATGCACAGCAGGTGCGGGTGCCCCTGATAGTGCATCTGCACCCCGCGCACTTCGATGTCGATGGCTTCGCCGTTGCAACGTTCCGCTTTGCATTCGCGCTGGAACGACTGCCCGCTGCTCGCCGCCTGCCACAGGTCATCGCAGATCGCCGGGCTCTCGCGGCCTAACAGGCCGTGCCGCCCGCTGCCCATCAGCTCATCCCGGCTGCAGCCGAACAAGCCGAGGTAGGCGGGATTGGCATCCACCACTTCGCCGGCGGCGTTGAGCATCACCATGCCGTCCACCGACGTGGCAAAGATCGCCCGATACTGTTCTTCGCTGGCACGCAGGGATTCCTCGCCCAGCTTGCGTTCGATCTCTGAGGACGCGCGTGCGGCGAAAATCTTCAGGACGGATTCAACCAGGGCAGCTTCCCGCATGGGGCGGCGGTCCACTGCCGCGATCAATCCGAACGGCCTCGACTGCGTATCGAACAGCGGGAACGCCGCATAGCTTTGCGGCTGAAGGGCGCGCATGGTATCGGCCGGGAATTGCTCCAGGATACGCTCAGGATAAAAGCGGAACTCGCGTCCCAACACCGTCTCGCAAGGGGTGCCGCTCACCGCGTATTCGTAGTTCGGCACCAGCCTGCCATCTATGCTGACTGCCAATGTGCTCATCCGGCTGGCGTTCCCACCGACGAACTGCGCGATAAAGGCTATGTCGACGTCGAGCGTCGCCGCGAGGGCGGTCGCGAGCTCTGCGAAGACCGTGTCGCCGCCGGCCGTGGAGACGGCAAGCGCGGCGCTGCGTAACGCCTCCTCGGTGCGCTTGCGGGCAGTGATTTCGCGCGTGAAGGCGAGCAGACGCTTCTGTTCAGCGATAACCGCAGCTTTGAGGTGCACCTCGTCCCAGTGCAGGCTGCCATCGCGATGTCTGCGCCGCCACTCGAAGCGCAACGATTGTCCCGCCCGCGCTTGCTCCATCAGGCTCATCGCTTCGGCGGCGGTATAGGGATGAACGCCTGAGCTCAAATCTTCGACGCTCGCGCGCAGCAGCTCGTCGCGCGTGTAGCCGTACAATTCGCACGCCCGCGGATTGACATCCACGATTGCGCCGCTCTCCCAATCGTGGACGAAGATCGCATCCTCGCTGGCATCGAAAATGGCGCGATAACTGACTTCCGAAATGCGCCGGGCCTCCTCCGAGCGCTTGCGCTGCAATTCCGCGCCGGCCCGGGCGGCGAAAATCTTCAGGAGCGCTTCGGCGAGCTCCGGCTCCTTCAACGGGCGGCGCGACATAGCCGCGATCAACCCGAGCGGGTTGCCGGCGCCATCGTTCACCGGATACGCTGCGTAGCCTTCGATCGACAAACGCTGGAACATCGGGTCGGCCGGATAGATCTGCCGCACGCCCGATGCCAGAAAGCGGAATTGCTGTCCAACTACAGTGCCGCATACCGTGCCGCGCAGCGCGTATTCGATGTTGTTCTCCAGGCTGCCGTCGCTGTAGACAGCCAGTGTGCGCACGCGATCGTTGCTCGGGGTCTTGCACATCGCGACGAACGCGCATTCCACGCCAAGCGCTTCGGTGAGGTGTCGAGTCAACTCCTGAAAGACCGCGTCTCCTTCGGCCTCCGACACCGCGATCGCCACGCGCCGCAGCGCGTCCTCGGTGCGTTTGCGCTGGGTGATGTCGGTTGCAATGCCACACACGGCGTAGGGTTCACCGTAAGAATCGAACAGCGGAAACTTGGTCGACAGCAGCACGCGCGGTCCATCTCCCAGATCGACAATCTCTTCGAAATCGCGCGGCGCGCGCGCTTCCAGTACGACGAGATCGTTCGCGTGGAAACGCTGCGAGACCTCGGCAGGCTCGATTTCGCCCTCGTGCCGTCCCACGATATCCGCTTCGCCGACCCCGAAGAACTCGCAGTAGCGCCGGTTGGCGAACAGATAGCGGCCCGCGCTGTCCTTCACGAAGATGGCAACCGAAGTGTTGTCCAGAATCTGGCGCATGCCGGCCGCATTCCGGGTCAGGGGGTCGCTTTGCTGACTCGACCACGGCAGGGAAGTCATCGAATCCATTTCTCGTTTTCTATTCATCTCAACGAGCTTACAGTTTAGTGGCGACCGCCGTGCCGCGCACCCGGTTTTACTCCCTCGAAACAACTGAAACCTGCCGGTTACATTGCGTCCTACCCGGCGCGGCCAGTAGCCTCGCCCGGAAGAAACATGTAGCCGGAGCCGCGAACCGTCTTGATCACGCGAGGATTGTCCGGATTCGCCTCGATCTTGCGTCGCAGCCTCGCAATGCGAATGTCGATGCTGCGGTCGAAGGGCTCCCACTCGCGGTTGCGAGTCAGCGTAAGGAGCTGATCGCGAGTCAACACTTCATGGGGATGCTCGGCGAAAACGCGCAGCAGGTCGAACTCCATCGCGGTCAGCGGAATCTCGCTGCCCCCGGCCTGGAACAGCTGATGGGTCTGGAGATCGAGGATGCACGCCCCGATCGGGATGCGGCGCTTATCGGGCACACCAACGCCAGTGCTGGCGTGGTGTGCATGGCGGCGGCGCATCAAGCTCTTCACGCGCGCTCGCAGCTCGCGGGGATCGAACGGCTTTGCGATGTAATCATCGGCGCCGACCTCGAGGCCGACGATGCGATCGATCACGTCCCCCGCGGCGGTAACGATGATGATGCCGACGTCGTAGTGCTCACGCAGGTACCGGGCGAGGGTCAAACCGTCTTCCCCCGGCAGGTTGAGATCGAGCAGGACGACGTCGGGCGAGGCCTGTTCGAACGCCGCCCGCATGCTGCCGCCTGAATCGGCTTGCGACACCTGATAACCGTGTGAGGACAGGTAGTCGCAAAGCATTGTGCGCACCTGTAAATCGTCGTCGACGATCAGTACTTTACCGGCCGATTCCATGGCGTTTGGCAAGAAGCGGAGACCGGCCTTGATTATAGCCGCCCGCCGCGCCATGTCGTGCGCGGGTCGTCCGCACGACGGGTCTGCCGCACGACACGTATAACGCACGACAGATACAAACTGAAACGAACTGTTTCGGGATCGACACCGGTGCTGCAGATCCAGTCGGTTAAGCTTCACGCCACAAATCCCTTGAGCCGGAATCTAGGGCGACCGCGACTCCAAAGCCATAGCGCAACCGAGTGTCTCTGCGGAGCAACGGTGCGTGTGGGTGGCCGACGTTGAGCGGGGTTGCTGCGGGATCACCGCGGTGCCGCTGGCCCGAAAAGGTATGGGGAGATCTACATGAAACACTCACTCGACATTCTTGTGGTGGACGACCACGCGGTCGTGCGCGAGGGACTCAAACGCATACTGGAGGAGTGCGATGATTGCGTCGTAGCCGCGGAGGCTGCAAATGTGCCCGATGCGTGCGCGTGGTTGCGCAAGCGCTCTTTTGATCTGATCTTGCTAGACCTCTCATTGCCTCAACGCAACGGGCTGGAGTTGCTGAAGATGGTCAAGAAAGACATGCCGCGCCTTCCCGTGCTGGTGCTCAGCGCCTACGGCGAGGAACACTACGCCGTGCGCGCATTGAAGGACGGTGCAGACGGTTATCTCAACAAGGAAAGTGCCGCGGCATTGTTGATCTCTGCGATCCGGAAAGTCGCCTCGGGCGGCAAGTTCCTAACGCCCGCCCTCGCCGAAAGGCTCGCGCTCGAGATCGGTACTCGCAACAATGCTCCATTGCACGAGTCGCTATCCCATCGGGAACTCGGCATTTTAAAACTCATTGCTCGTGGTATCAGCCTCAAGAATATCGCCGAGCAATTCCATATCAGCGCGAAAACCGTGACGACGTATCGGGCACGCATTATCGAGAAGACCGGGCTGGCCAGCAACGCTGCGCTTACGCGCTACATGCTGGAGAATCAGTTGCTCGACTGAAAGATGGGCCCATAGATCCGCTCGGATCGGCCCCGTCTTGGACTCTCGAACTGAAAGAGCCTGCAAGGGAACGTCCGTCGTCGACCGAACGATAGAGAATGCTGCGCTCTTCGCGCGTTTGATCGCCCGCTCCCGCCACGTTGAGTATGCGTACCGCCCATCGATCACAGGTTGTGTGGATGCTGCGCGCCATGACAATGCCGAGCCCACACGACGAAGTAGACAGTTCCGCGGTGACGGCGCCGGGGTGACAATTCACCGGACGGGCGGCTATTATCGCCCATCCGCCGCGGGGCTTTGTTTGAGAGGGCTGCTATGCTCGTCAACTGTGTCGCATATCAGGCAGGCCAGAAGCTCGACCATATACCCATAGGGGATATCAGCGAGTATCTCAAGCGACCCGAGTGCTTCGTGTGGGTTGCCCTCAAGAATCCGACGCCCCAAGAGCTCGAGGACATGCGCGAAGAATTCGGACTACATGAGCTTGCGGTGGAGGACGCGCGCAGCGGACATCAGCGGCCGAAGCTCGAGGAATACGGTGACTCGTTGTTCGCCGTTTTGCAGACGATCGAGCCCGAGGGCGGCGATCTGAATGTCGGCGAGGTCGATATCTTCGTCGGAAAGAATTACGTCCTGTCTGTGCGCAAGGGCAGTGAGCGCGGCTTCGCCGAGGTGCGCGACCGCTCTGAGCGCGAGCCGCATCTGCTGCAACACGGCGCGGCGTACGTATTCTATGCATTGATCGACAAAGTCGTCGACCGCTACTTCCCGGTGCTGGACCAGCTGGAAACCGAACTGGAAGCGATCGAGGATCAGATCTTCGTCAAGAACCAGGCTCGGTCGAACATCGAGGCGCTCTATGGCCTGAAGCGCAAACTGATGACGCTCAAACACGCAGTCGATCCGCTGCTGGAAGCCGTCGGCAAGCTCTATGGCGGACGCGTGCCCCAGATTTGCGCGGGAATGGGCGAATACTTCCGCGACGTATACGATCATCTGCAGCGGCTACACTCGACCATCGAGGGAATTCGCGAAATGCTCACCACCGCGATCCAGGTCAATATGGGCATGATCAACCTCAACGAGACCGAGGTGACGAAAAAACTTGCCGGCTGGGCGGCGATCATCGCGGTACCGACGCTGATCGCCGGTATCTACGGGATGAACTTCAAGCACATGCCGGAGCTCGACTGGCCGTGGGGCTACCCGGTGTCGGTCGTCGTCATGCTGCTGATCGACATCTGGCTCTATGTCCGCTTTCGCAAGGCTAAGTGGCTTTGATCCGGCGTTGACGTCACTGCAACACGATATTAGAAGCCGAAG
>JBGQKF010000085.1:0-12004 GCA_041499435.1 Gammaproteobacteria bacterium | reverse complement strand
ACTCGGAGATGTCATTGCCCGGCGCAAAAGCTTTGTCCCCGGCTCCGCGCACGACGATGCAGCGGACGTCGTCCTCGGTCGAGAGATCGGAGATCACTTCGCCCAGACGCTGCCACATCGGCTTGGTGAGTGCGTTGAGCTTTTCCGGGCGGTTGAGGACGACGGTGACGATCGAGCCGTCGCGATGGGTGAGGATGGTGTCTGTCATCTTTTGTTCCTAGACCTTACATCTCAACGCAAAGGCAGATTTCTTTTGCGACCTTTGCGCCCTTCGCGCTTTTGCGTTGAGGTTCGGTTTAAGGTTTCTGCGAAGCTTTGAGCGCCCGATCCAGATCCTGAATTAAATCCTCCGCCGTTTCCAGGCCCACCGACAAGCGTACCGTGCCTTCAGTGATGCCGGCAGCGCGCAGCGCCGCGTCGTCCATTCGATAGTGCGTGGTCGTTGCCGGATGGATCACGAGCGACTTCGCATCGCCGACGTTGGCCAGATGGGAGAAGACTTTCAGCGTCTCGATGAAGCGCTTGCCTGCCGCCCGTCCGCCGTTGATATTGAAGCTGAACACCGCGCCGCAGCCTTTGGGCAACAGCCGCTTCGCGAGCTCGTAATCGGGATGCTCGGGCAGCTCCGGATAAGCGATCGATTCCACCGCCGGCTGGCCGCTGAGGAAGTCGACGATACGTCGGGTATTGTCGACGTGGCGGTGCATGCGCAGCGACAACGTCTCGATGCCCTGCAGGATCTGAAACGCATTCTGCGGACTCATGCAGGCGCCGAAGTCGCGCAGGCCTTCGCGGCGCGCGCGCAGGATGAAGGCCGCCGTAGTGGATTCCTCGGTGAACACCATGTTGTGGAAGCCGGCATAGGGCTGCGTCAGCGTGGGAAAGCGTCCCGATTTCTCCCAGTCGAAGCGGCCGCCGTCGACCAGCACGCCGCCGATGGCAACGCCGTGCCCGCCGAGAAACTTGGTGGCGGAGTGAAACACCAGATCGGCGCCAAGATCGAACGGGCGCATCAAGTATGGCGTGGTGAAGGTCGAGTCGACCAGTAGCGGGATGCCGGCGTCGTGCGCCACATCGGCCACGTGCGGAACATCGAGCACGTCCAGTCCTGGATTGCCAAGGGTCTCGCCGAACACGAGGCGGGTGTTGGGGCGAATCGCTTTGCGGAATGCGTCTACGTCGCGCGGATCGACGAACGTGGTGTCGATACCGAAACGGGGCAGGGTATAGTGCAGCAGATTGTGCGAGCCGCCGTAGAGTGAGCGCGAGGCGACGATGTGCGAGCCCGCACCCATCAACGTCACGATTGCCAGGTGCATGGCGGCCTGTCCGCTCGCCGTCGCGATCGCACCCACACCGCCTTCCAGGGCGCTTACCCGTTCTTCGAGCACGGCATTGGTCGGATTGGAGATGCGCGTATAGACGTGACCCCCGCGCTCCATGTTGAACAGCGACGCGGCGTGATCGGTGTCCTTGAACACGTACGAGGTGGTGAAGTAGATCGGCTGCGCACGCGCTCCGTGCTCGGGGTCGGGCTTCTGGCCGGCGTGCAGGCTGAGCGTTTCGAACTGGTAGGATTTCGGTGCGGTCATCAGTAAAAAGCCCCGCGCGCCGCGATCGCCCACACATCCTCCACCCGTTCCCCGCGATAGCACACCAGCCAGTCGTACAGATTGACGGTGGGATCGCAGTGGCCAGGAATCAGGCGGACTTTCTGACCGCGCGCAAGCGTGCCCGGTCCGGAAAGCTCGATGACGCCATGCTCATCGGATGCCTTGAGGTAACGTGCGCCCGCGATATCCACCACTGTCGGCATGCCGGAATCGATGCTGTGCGCCTTCAACCCGACATCGACCACCGCGCGGGTAGCGATCGGATGGCTCATCACCGTGGCGAGGATGAAGAGACTGTGCCGAAACTCGCGTACCGGCTGTCCGTCCTCGCCGAGGTTGCGTCCATAGTCCGCATCCATGAACACATAGGAGCCGGGCTGGATCTCGTTGTAGACCTGGCTGGCAGCTTCGAGGAGGTAGGTGCCGGTGCCGGCGCCGGTCACGATGTCGGCCTGCAAGCCGTTGCGCCCCAAGAGCGTGAGCGTGTCCTGCACTTTGGATACGGCCTGCGCAATGGCGTCGCTGCGCTCGCGCGGGGTGCGCAGGTGTTGAGCGCTGCCGTGGTAGGCGTGGATGCCAGCAAAACGCAATGCGCTCGTTTGTGTGATCGCGCGTGCGAGCGTGAGTGCCGGCTCGCCCGGCTCGACCCCGCAGCGATTGGCTCCGACATCGACCTCCACCAGCACATCGAGCTTGATGCCCGCGGCGCGCGCGGCCTGCTCGAGCTCCGCGACGTTGCCGAGGTCGTCGACGCATACGCTGATGTGCGCGGTCTGCGCGAGTGCGGCCAGACGGGACAGCTTGCGAGCGCCCGCGATTTCGTTGGCGATCAGCACATCGCCTACGCCTCCGCGGACCAACGCTTCGGCCTCGCTCACCTTCTGGCAGCAGACCCCCACCGCGCCGCGTGCAATCTGCCGCAGCGCGATTGCCGGGCATTTATGCGACTTGGCGTGTGGACGTATTCGTACGTTAGAACCACGCAGTGATTGCGCCAGCCAGTCGAGATTGTGCTCGAATGCATCGAGATCGAGCAGCAGGGCCGGCGTGTCGACGTCTGCCAGCGTCATCCCCGGTACGGCGGGCGGGGGCAGCGGGTTCGGTGTCGCGAGACGCGCGAGGGGTTCGTTCATGGAGGTTCTCCGATAACCGGCTATGGCCTCTGCCGTTGCGCTGGCAAGGACATGTCTAGCATAGCAGCACCCGCGGCCGGACACAGCCGGTATCGGATCGCGCGCAGGCGATGCTGTGTGCTATCACGTCACTGAACCAGCTGGCAGCGCGATGCGTCCAACGACGGTGCTGGCCCGCGGACCTCGCTGGAGCTGTGCGTGTGTCATTGCGACAGTCGACGCGAGCGATTATTCTGATGTTGGCCGCGCTGAGCGGCCAGGCTTCGAGGCCGAGGAGGGCTGCTATGAATCTCAGTGCTTTGCGTATCGTCTTGTGCATCTCGCTGGCGTGGATCTGCGGCGGGCTCGCCTGGGCGCAAGGCGTGCACGCGCAGGAGCTCGCCACTCGCGAGCAGGCTTTCGGTGCGCTCAACAGCGACGACTTTGCGGAGCGAGAGCTGGCGATACGATGGTTCGTGCGTTCGGGTAGCCCGGCCGACGCCGACCTGCTGCTCGATCGCCTCGCCGATGGAGATGAACAGCTGCGTGCCAACACCGAAGGTGCAATCTGGGTGCTGTGGAGCCGCTCGGGCGATGCGGACATCGACAAGCTCCTGCAGGGCGGCATACGTGACATGAATCAGGGCCGCATGGCGCAGGCGGTGGAGACGTTCACGCGCGTGATCGAGCGCAAACCGGAGTTCGCCGAAGGCTGGAACAAACGCGCCACGGCGTATTATCTGATGGATGATCTGGAACAGTCACTTAAGGATTGCGATGAGGTGATCAAACGCAACCCGCGTCACTTCGGCGCGTTGTCCGGTTACGGGCTCATCTACATCAAGCGCGGGGAGCTCGAGCGCGCGCTGGAGTATTTCGAGCGTGCGCTCGCCATCGATCCGAATCTGCACGGGGTCGAGGAGAGCATCGAGCTCATCCGTTACAAGATGCGCAAGGAGGGGAAGGAAGAGACGTAGTCAGGTCTTCCGTCGCTTTGCCGCACTGCGTGTGGCCTTTGGGCGCACAGCGGGACGCGCCCGCGTGCGCTTGGCGGGCAGGGGAATGCCGGAGAGCTGCTGGAATACTTTCACCACCGCCGAATCGTCCTCCTGACCGAACCCGGCAGCGCCCGCCATAAGGAACATCTGATGCGCGGTCGCGGTGAGCGGCAGCGGGAAGGTCGCCTTTTTCGCCGATTCGAGCACGATGCCCAGATCCTTGACGAAGATGTTCACCGCGGACAGCGGCGTATAGTCGCCGGCCAGGATATGCGGCACGCGATTCTGGAACATCCAGGATGCGCCCGCGCTATTGGAGATCACTTCGTAGAGGACGTTGGGATCCACGCCCGAGCGGATACCGAGCGCCATCGCTTCGCAGGATGCGGCGATGTGTACGC
Organism: Gammaproteobacteria bacterium; assembly: GCA_041499435.1. Classification (GTDB taxonomy): domain Bacteria; phylum Pseudomonadota; class Gammaproteobacteria; order Burkholderiales; family SHXO01; genus SHXO01. The sequence goes on along the minus strand of JBGQKF010000085.1, from coordinate 7,880 downwards.
CGGCTAGCAGCTGGTTGATCATCTTCACCTTCGAGCCCATGCCGGGCGCTTCGCCGAGCCGGTATACCTTTGCGGCGATGACATCGAGCACCGGCTTCGCCTGGCGAAACGCCGCGGCGGAGCCGGACCCCATGATCGAGAGCTCACCGGTGGCCGCACGCGCGGCGCCGCCACTGACCGGCGCATCGATCATGTACAGTCCGTGCTGCGCGAGCCGCTGGCCGAGCTGCTCGGCATAAGCCGGGGCTACCGTGGCGCTCGCTATGACGACCGACCCGCGCACCATGCGCGGCGCCGCACCGTCGCGCCCGAACAGCACAGCATCGGTCTGCTCGGCGTTCACCACCAGGACGATCACGATGCCGGCATTGGCGCCGATCTCGGCGGGACTGTCCGCCGCGATCCCGCCTGCGCGGCGCAACGTCTGCAGCGCCTCGCGGCGCACATCGAAGGCGTGCACTTTGAATCCATGTTTCAGCAACGTGCGCGCCACGCCCATTCCCATCGAGCCCAGGCCGATGACGCCCACGCTCGTGCTCTTGTTCTTCGCCATCTGATCTCCTTTGGTGCGCCGATGTGCCCCGAAAAACGAGGGGTGAAGTTTAGCAGTCTGCGGCGCGCGCGTCGCTGCGCCCAAGGCCGCTCAATTGCACGCGCGGGTCGCTAATGACGTCGGCAAGCCCACGGTCGTCACCCCACGCCGAGGTCGCGCACCATGCGCGTGATGGCGAGCGCCGCGGCGCCTGGGATTTCGAAGGGAAACAGATGACCGCCCGCGAGCAGGCTCAGTCGAAACAGGCGCCGTGTGTAGCCCAGGCCAACGCGCCGCAGCACTTCCGAGTCGTTGCCGCCGATGAAGCCGCCGGGAACAGCGAGCCGTTTGAGTCCGCCCGCGATATTGTGCGGAATGGTGCGATAGATCTGATATTCGATGCCGGGATCGAACCACAACGCAACTCCGTTCTCGCTGGGTACCAGGCCGTGGTCCGCATAATCCCGCAGGCATTCCGGCGCGAAGTTACGAAACAGCCGGCGGCGCCTGAAATGCGCGATCGCCTCTTCACGCGATGGCCACTCGCGGCGCCGGTTGCGCGTCGACCCGGCAGGCGTGACGCGATCGATGAGGCCCACACGCTTCACCAGCTTCACGGCGCTGCCCTGGAAGGGCGCAAGAATGGGTGCATCGAGCAGGATTACGGCATGGAACAGCTCGGGCCGAGCAGCCGCAGCGAGCGCGGTCAAGAACCCGCCGAGCGAATGCCCCATGCCGATTACGGGCTGTTGATAGCGCGCGATGATCGTATCGATCAGCTCGTCGACCAGGTTGGGCCAGCCGTCAGTGACCGGATAGCGTGGATCGTGGCCGATGCGTTCGACATAGCCGATATCGAACTTCGCACCGAGCTCGTCGAACATGCTGCGATAGGAGGGTGCCGGAAACCCATTGGCGTGAGAGAAATGAAGGATGGGGCGCGTCACCGCGGTCTCGATGCCACGCAACTGTTGAGTGAGCCCCTGACTTGCGGGTACCGGATCGCGCGATGCGGATGCCTGCTACACTGTAGCGTCCAAGTCGGGCGACAACTGCCGTCGTTCGCAGCACCGTACGCTGTCGCCGGCGGCCAACGGCAGCGGATTGTATGACGATGCCGATCGCGGGCGCATACGGCACGGCGGTGCGCTTCTCTGTCTGCCGAATTCATCGTGCGATCTCGTCGGGCTACTAAAGAATCCATGTCCAACGCAAACAAAACGCATCATACCGCGGAAGGTTTTCGCAACAACTATCCGTCTGACACCCGCAGCAGCTTCTGGAAATGGCAGCGCGAGCGCTGGGCCAAGGGCCTGCCGAAGATACCCCCGGGCGGCTACCACTTCGAGCTGTTGCGGCCCGATGTGGCCTGGCTCAGGCATAACCACAGCGAACCGGCGCTCACCTGGATCGGACACGCCACGTTCCTGCTGCAGCTGAACGGGCTCAATATCCTCACCGACGCGCACTTCGGCGAGCGCGCCTCGCCGATTCAGTTCGCCGGTCCGCGCCGAGTGGTGGCCCCGGCGCTGCGTATGTCCGAGCTGCCGCACATCGATGCGGTCGTCATCTCGCACAATCACTACGATCATCTGGATCGCGACTCCGTCAAGCGCTTGGCGGCGCAACGGAGCGGGTCCGCACACTTCTTCGTGCCGCTCGGCTTGAAAGCATGGTTCACAGGCGTTGGCATTCGCGCGGTGAGCGAGCTCGACTGGTGGGAGCGGGCCGAGCATCGCGGTCTCAACTTCATGCTGACGCCGGTTCAGCACTGGAGCTCGCGAACGCCGTGGGATCGGGACAAGACGCTATGGGGCGGCTGGATCGTGGAGCATCCGCAGCTGCGCTTCTTCTTCGCCGGCGATACCGGGTATTCGCAGGACTTCAAGGATATCGGCGAGCGCCTGGGCTTTGTCGATCTCGCTGCCATCCCGATCGGCGCCTACGAGCCGCGTTGGTTCATGAAGGTCATGCACGTCAACCCGGAGGAGGCGGTGAAAATCCACCAGGACTTGCGTGCGCGCCATTCGGTGGCGATGCACTGGGGAACGTTCATCCTGACCGATGAGCCGTTGGATGAGCCGCTGCACAAGCTCGCAGCCGCGCGGCGCGCGGCGGGCATATCCCCGGAGACGTTCTTCTTGATGAAGCACGGAGAGACGCGGAAGCTTGCTGAGATGATGCGGCGTCTGCAGACCGATCGTCACGACGCCGATGTTGTTGCGTGACGCACCCGTCACGAACGATGGGTAAGGCTCAGAAACGCACCGAAGCCGGTTGACGCCCACGCGGCCGCGCAACCGGGGCGCTACACTCGTGTTATGGACGATCCGACTCTGCGCCGGGAAAGTCAGCTTACCGCGAACCAGCTCGACACGTTAGCAGCCGGGATCAAGCGTTGGGGCGGCGAGCTGGGCTTTGCCCAGCTCGCCGTCGCGGATGTCGATCTCAGTCAGGCCGAAGCGCGCCTGCGGCAATGGCTCGCGCAGGGCTTTCACGGCGAGATGCGTTATTTCGAGCGGCAAGGGAGTAAGCGGGCTCGTCCTGCTGAGCTGGTGCCGGGTACCGTTCGCGTGATCAGCGCACGGCTGGACTACACGCCGCCTGAGGCGCAGAACAGCCAGTCGGTTCTCGACGACGGGCGCCTCGCCTTCGTTTCGCGCTATGCGCTGGGGCGTGACTATCACAAGGTGATGCGCGGGCGCCTGCAGCGCCTCGCCGAGCGCATCGCCGCCGAGATCGGCCCGTTCGGCTATCGCGTATTCGCTGACAGCGCGCCGGTAATGGAGGTGGAGCTCGCTGTCAAAGCGGGCCTGGGCTGGCGCGGCAAGCACACGCTGCTGCTCAATCGTGAAGCCGGGTCATCCTTCTTTCTGGGCGAGATCTACACGGACCTGCCATTGCCGGTCGATCGAGCCCAGGATGAGCATTGCGGAACGTGCCGCCGCTGCATCGATGTGTGTCCTACCCAGGCGATCGTGGCGCCATATCAGCTCGATGCGCGCCGCTGCATCTCCTATCTCACCATCGAGCATCCCGGCAGCATTCCGGAAGAGCTGCGCCCGCTGATCGGCAATCGGGTCTATGGCTGCGACGATTGTCAGCTGGTGTGTCCGTGGAATCGGTTTGCGCAGATGAGCACGCTGGAGGACTTCAAGGTGCGTAACGGCCTCGACCGGGCCTCGCTGCTCGAGCTGTTTTCCTGGAGCGAGGCGCAATTCGCCGCGCGGACCGCAGGCAGCGCCATCCGCCGCATCGGCTACGAGCGCTGGCTGCGCAATCTGGCAGTCGGGCTGGGAAACGCTCCGGGCGATCGTGTTGTCCTACGGGCATTGGCGTCGCGTCTGGATCATCCCTCAGAGCTGGTGCGCAGCCATGTTGCCTGGGCGATCGCGCGTCAGCAGGAGAAACTGCGTGAAGGAGAGGCCCGTGAGCATAGGGAGTAGCAGTTCAAGGCGCGTTAGCGCGGCAGTACTATCGGTTGTTCTCGCGGCTGGTGCCGGTATCGTGATTGCGGAGGACAAGATGAAGCTCACTTCGAGCGCATTTGGAGAAAATCAGTCGATCCCCAAGGTGTACACCTGCGAAGGCAACGATGTCTCGCCGCCGCTTTCCTGGAGCGGGATCCCTTTGAGCGCAAAGAGCCTGGCGCTGATTGTCGATGATCCGGATGCTCCGGACCCCGCCGCGCCCAAGATGACCTGGGTGCACTGGGTTCTGTACAACATTCCACCGAGTGCCACCGGTTTGCCCGAAGGCGTGAGCGCGAGTGCATTGCCCAAGGGGACGCTGGAAGGCAACAACGACTGGCACCGCACTGGCTACGGCGGACCGTGCCCGCCGGTTGGACGGCATCGTTACTTCCACAAACTGTACGCGCTCGACACCGTGCTGCCCGATCTCAATCACCCGGACAAGAAGGCGCTCGAGAAAGCGGTGAAGGGACACATCATCGCAGAAACGCAGCTCGTAGGGACTTATCAGAAGGAAAAGAAGTAAATGCGTGAAGGAGGTGAAGGAAGTCGGTGCGGCAGTTGAAAGCGTGCTGCGCATCCGTGCCGAGCTCACCGGTCGGGTTCACCGGGTCGGGGACGTAGTCGGCGTTCATGCTCCCGGAAGACGAGCGTACCGCTTTTTCCGATGGACGGTCACGCCGCAAGGGCGGTTGCGTGCGGTGGTGGCACGCCGTATTCGATTTTCATACGGCGTATGGAAGCGGCCGCCCCAGGTCGGGCGCCGGGGCGCGCTTACCTGGGCGGGGCGTCCGGTTTGAACTCGACGATGATGCCGCGAAGCGGCACCTCGCCAATATTCTTGACGACGTGAATCACCGGAGGATTGAAGCTCACCCGCTCGGGTACCGTCTCGACCAGGATGGCATAGCCGTTGTCCGGCCATTGCTGCAGGCGAGTGCGGTTGAGCTGGATCACCACGCGCTGGCTGTGGCTGTGCCGCTCCCGTGTCTCTCCCGGCGGAAGTCTTTCCTCGAACACGAAGAAGTGCGGGCCGTCATAGCGAATCGCGTTTTTCTCGGGAGCGATGAGCTCCGGCGGCGAGGAGACCGGCGGGTGACCGCTCTTAATGGCGACTTCGAAAAACGCGCCGGTGGGTGCCTCGTACTCTTCGTTGGCAGCGAACACAGCGACGTCGCCGCGCGCGAGATGCCGGCTGGTGCCGCCTGCGTTGAGCTCAATGTCTCCGAGCGCCACGATCACGCGCTCCGCGACGCCCGTGTGAGATGCGGCAAAGGGAGCCGCATCGCGCGTGACTATGACGTACTCGTTGTCGAGCGCAATCAGGTTCGCAGCCACGAACCAGGCAAGCAATTGGAACAACATCGCGCCACCTCGTTTGAGTAGGATTCAGTGCAGGCGGTGATTAGCGCCCAGCTCAATCTACCATATACGCTATCGTGCGGCATGGTGTTGCGCCTGCGCTTAGCGCGAGCGGTATTCCGCGGAAAAGAACACGGCCCGTTCCGGCTGCGGATAGGCGATGAACGTCGGGCCGATCACCAGGCCGTAGTTGAAGTACTTTTCGTTGAACAGATTCACGCCCGACGCCGCGAACGTCCAGTTGCCGAGGCGATGCGAAAGTCTCAGATCGAAAGTGCGGTAGGCCGGGATCTTCTCGCCAAAGGTGTTGGTTTCATCGCCGTCGAAGAACTGGCTGCCGACATAGGAAAACACCGCGTTCAGGCGCGTATTAGTGGTGAAGTCGATGTTGCCGCTCAGCGTGAATTTGTTGCGCGGAACCAGCGGGACGGTCTTGCCCGAGACATCGCTGCCGTTCAACTGTCCTGAGCGGAATTGCGACACGGCGAGCGTGTAGTTGGCGCCAAGCTGCAGCCAGCGCGTAGCCCTCCAGGTGCTGTCGAGCTCGACGCCGTAACGCCTGGTCGGTGGCAGGTTGATGTTGTTGCCCACCGGCCCGGAGCTGGGATCGAAGTGGATCTCGTTGTTGAGGTCCATGTGATAGAACGTGGCGCGCCCGGAGAACGATTCGCGCATGAGCTCGATCCCGATCTCGCGATCGAACGAGGTCTGCGGTTGCAGAAAGGTCACGATCGGATCGAAGAACGGGCCCCCGAACTGATTGTAGACCTCGTCTATATTGGCGAGCCGGAAGCTGCGCCCGATCTTCGCATACGCTGCCAGCGATTTCGTGAGGTCCTGGCGCACAGCGATCTCGTAGGCGCTCGGGTGCTCGGTTTGACTTCCTTGCCCGTAAGGCGCGCCGGTGTTCTCATCGCGCGCGCTCATGTAGCTTTCCTGCAGCCGCCCGCCGAGAGACAGGATGGTCCCAGTGGAAAACTGCGTCGAATGCTGAGCGTATGCCGCGTCGTTGCGCTGAAATGCAGTGACGTGGGCATTGCCGAAATCCCGCGTGGTGTCGTAGTTCCACCAGTCGGCATCCAGGCCCACAATCAGCGTGCTCTGCGTCCCGAGCAGGTGATACGGGATCTTCAGCCGCGGCGATGCCGTCCAGGTCTGGACGTCGGTGCTGATCCCGAAGCGATTCCCGCTGAAAAATACGGAGGCGTCGGCATCCTTGTTGCGATAGCCGACGTCGGCCGCGAGCTCGCCAAAGCCGAGATCGACCCTGCCGGTGAGCAGTCCATGAACACCGTGGCGATCGGCGAAATCGTTCGGGGTCGAGGTGCCCTGCCGGTCGGTCTGCAGTTGTGCGGCGGTGCGCGCCCCCGGCAGATCCAGATTCTGATCGTCGAACCCAAACTTGAAAGCGAGCGCCGGCCCGGCGCCGACGGTTTGTACGCTCGCTTCTATGTTGCGCTGATCGACCCGGTTGTGATCCCGGTAATTGGCGCTCGAGTAATCCCCCCCAAAAACGTTGAGCCCGATTCGATCGCTCGCGATACTGGCGCCCGCGCGCAAATCGAGGGTGTCGTAAGTCCCGTAGGAAGCGAACGTGCTGAAACTTTGGCTCGAGGCGATTGGCGACTTGGTGATGATGTTGATCACGCCGCCGGTCGCACCGCCCCCGTACACTACGGCACCGCTGCCGCGCAGAATTTCAATGCGATCGATGGATGCCAGCGGAATGGTCGACCAGCGCGCGGCGGTCAGTTCGCTTTCGCTGAGACGTTGACCGTCCACCAGAACCAGTGTGTTCTGATCGCCGGTGATGCCGAAGCCGCGCATGTCCACCGACTGATCGGGGTTGCCGCTGCTGTCGCGCACGGTGATCCCCGGCTGGCGCCCCAGGAGCTGGGGTAGATTGCTGACGCCGCTGGCACGAATTTCCTCATCGGTAATGACCGACAGTCCCGCCGCGATGTCCTGAGCCGGCTGCGCGAAACGCGTTGCCGTGATCACGACCTCGTCGCCGCTCGGTATATCGTCGAACGGCGCGGACGTCTTGGATTGAGCATGCAACATCAATGGAAACATCGTGAGCGCCAGGACCGGGCTGAGATGAAAAGCGCACCGCATGGTTATTCTCCCTCGCTCGAGCATGCCCACCGCATGCCGTGACTTCATCGAGGGGACCGCTGCCCACACAATGCTCAGTGTGCGTGATTCCGGACACCGCCCGCCGCAGCGTTCCCATTCGTGTTGCGCAGGCCGGTCTCCGGGCTCGCGAGTGAGGGGAAGGATTCCTCGGGCGCATCGCCTTCCCACAGCTATATGCTCGAATCGCTTCGAGCATCGCCGCAGTGGCGTAATGGACGCGCCTTGACTCGCTTACCGTTGCGGGGGCAGCACAGGTATTGCCCTTCGCGATGTCAGCGGACGGCGCACCTGTTTCCCGTTTCACCCGGCCCGTAGGATTACGGTCGGGTACCTGCAGAACAGTGCTCGGAGTCTAGCCTATGCTGGGTGGGTTT